>JBBSSE010000060.1:0-10361 GCA_038242375.1 Chitinophagales bacterium | reverse complement strand
TGCCACGGTACGCATGATGAGGCAGTGCCGGTGGAAACGGCTTCCCGGTTAGCTTCCCTAAATGAGGGAGCAACTACGTTTATTCTGGATTCGGATCATGTGTTTGGCCGCAAGCATCCCTGGAAGGTGGATTATTTGCCGGAGGCTACGCAGGAGATTGTTGAGAAAACAATTAAGTATTTTAAGACAATTGACGATTTGGGATTTACGATTTACGATTTGGGAATTGATAGTTAAGAATTAAGAATTAAGAATTGATTTTTATCTTTTAACTTAAATAAAACAAACCATGGCAAAGGAGAAAAAAGCGACTATAAGTGTGCAAGGTGCGGAAATAACTATTCTTAATTATGAGGAGGAAGATTACATATCACTAACTGATATGACACGAAAGTTTGGCGGCGATGATTTGATTTATAGTTGGATGCGTAACCGCAATACAGTCGAGTTTTTAGGGATTTGGGAACAATTGCATAATCCTGATTTTAAAGGTGGCGAATTCGAGACCTTTAAAAAAAGTGTTGGATTAAACAGTTTCCATCTTACTCCCAGGAAGTGGATTGAAGCAACCATGGCTATAGGAATACAAAGTAAGGCAGGCAGATATGGTGGAGGAACATTTGCTCATAAAGATATCGCTTTTGAATTTGGAAGTTGGTTAAGTCCTGAATTTAAACTTTACCTGATAAAAGAATTTCAAAGGTTGAAGGAAGATGAGAATCAGCGGCTGTCACTTGCCTGGAATTTAAACAGAACGTTAGCTAAAGTTAATTACAGGATACATACCGATGCTATTAAAGAAAATATTATTCCGTCTCAGGTAAATAAAACGCAACAACATATGATTTATGCGAGTGAAGCAGATCTCCTAAATGTAGCTTTGTTTGGGAAAACTGCTAAGCAATGGAGAGAAGAAATAAAGGAAAAGAAGGTAATATCCGTGATTATAGTACTATAGAACAGCTGTTGGTACTTGTTAATCTGGAAAGTATGAATGCAGAATTCATCCGTATGAATCTAACACAGGGGGATAGACTAAAAAAATTAAATGACATTGCGATTATCCAATTGAGGTCATTATCAACTAATTCAACTATAAAAAAACTGAAATAGCTGATTGGTGATTTTAATGATTTTCCTCCGGCGATTTTACCTCTTTTATCCAAATAAAAATATCATGAGGAGCTGATTCGTCACCACCGAAGTATGGATATAATCTATATCCTTCTGCTTCAATGGTCGTACTTGCACGGAGCATGGTCGTTTTTATGCCATTTAAAGAGAAAATGTATGTTTCGCCGGAAACCGCTATGGAACAATCATTTTCTATTTCAAGTTTGATTATTCCAAGTTCTTTAAAACTTCGGATCCCTTTATTATATGTGTAAGCAAAAAGCCGAAGTGCATTGTCGCTCCATCTCCAGCCAAAACGGGCGCTGTATTGATGATGCGCTGCATTGTTATCGCTGAAGCCAAATAATTTATTAATGTCTGTTTGATTTTCGGGTTTGAGGGAGGTATAGATCGCGGAGCTGTCGAATTTTACTTTAAAAGATAAGTTGTTGGTTTTCAAAGATGAAACGCCACTTTTATTGGAGTAATGCTTTCCCTTATAAATACTATGTTTTATAAAAGAAGCCGCAGAATTTAATCTTTCTGAAGCATTCTCATCTGGGGTCAGGGGTATTTTTTTGCTACAGGCACAGAGAACTACCATCGCAATGAACGCGGGAATTATTATTTTTTTCACGGAAATTGGTTTTCTTTTAGGATATAAAATATAAACGTAAAAAGAATGTTTACAAGTATGTAGGGAAAGTGAAATTTTTTAAAAGAACTGCTACCGGTTTATTGGTTTGGTACTTTTTATGCATTTCGTAAAGCAGCACTATCTGCATTTGAAAAAAAACTTCTTCCCCGGCAGCGTTGTCAACACAATCGTTCCCACTAAAGGAAATAAAATACATCAGATCGCTCAAATTTCGCATAGGTACATTTATGGACATGCATCATTCTTTCACAAAAGTTGACGCCTGCCCTGAAAAGATCAATTGACTTGAAAATGAAGACATGCCAGCGTTAGGATTGCTTCGGAGAAAATAATTTTAAATCCCCATTTTGCCTTGCTGTTCCCCCTCAATGGCGAATGCTCAAAAGATGAGAATAATTAACAGGGAAGTCAGCAGATTAATGTCTATATAATTGAACTAAAAAAGAACAAAGAATTCATTTGCTTTGGAATATGCCTCGTAATAAAATGCCTTGTTTTTAGCTCACAGCCTTAATTGAAACATAAATGTTTTAACCATATGCAGCATTTTGTATTTTTTTTTGTCTATGCGGTACTTGGAGTATTAATTTACCCATAGTTTAATCCACTACTTTTTTATAAAAAAGTATCTATTTTTTTAATAACTAAAAATGAAAACACATGAGAAAAACTTTATTGTTTCTGGTGATGATTCTTTTCGTCGGTCTACAGGCCTTCTCCCAGGGAAGCACTGTTACCGGAACGGTGAAAGATGACACTGGTGCGCCAATTCCTTTTGCGACCATTTCGGAATCCGGAACAAATAATGGTACTGCCACAGATGAGCAGGGGTCTTTTAAAATCAATGTTAAGCCCGGCGGTACGCTTACAATTAGTGCTACAGGCTTTGCGTTAAAGGTATTCACGCCTGTAAATAACACAGTAAATGCTGTTTTGAAGCGGGATGTCGCTGAACTTTCAGAGATTGTCGTTACAGCTTTGGGTATCACACGCGAAAAAAGATCGCTGGGATATGCTACGCAAGCTGTTAAGGGCGAACAATTGGTTGAAGCAGGAAATACCGATTTCGCTACTGCTTTACAAGGTAAGGTGTCTGGTGTGGACATCACTCCTTCAAGTGGTATGCCTGGTGCTTCAGCCTTAATTACAATCCGGGGTGCAAGGTCCTTTACAGGAAATAATGCTCCTTTGTACGTGATTGACGGAATGCCGATATCTTCCAATGCTGATATAGGAACCGGAAACAGCGTTACAGGTACAGACATTGCCAACCGCTCCGTAGATATTGACCCGAACGACATTGCAAGTATCGATGTATTAAAAGGCCAGGCTGCTTCTGCACTTTATGGTATCAGAGCATCTAACGGTGTGATCGTTATCACCACAAAGAGCGGCCGCGGTGGCGCTATGAACAAGCCTCAGGTCACGTATAATACATCCATGAGTTTTGATGATTTATCCCGTTACCCGGATGTGCAGACAACATACGCACAGGGTTCCGCAGGTAAATATTCACCGATGGCGTCTTTTTCTTACGGACCAAAAATTGCCGATTTACCGAACGATCCTGTCTATGGTGGAAACACTGTGAATGCAAATACAACCCGCGACGGAATTCACCAGGGACAATATTATGTGCCTCAGCGCGCGACGACAGGATTAGACCCATGGGTAAATCCGGGGGTTTATAATAATATTAAAGATTTCTTCCAGTTAGGGACTGTTTTCAACAATTCCGTCGGAGTATCAAATGCGACCAAAAATGGTTCATATTCTTTATCTCTTGGAAGCACAAATCAGGCTGGGATTGTGCCGAACACAGGGCTGAATAGATATAATGCAAGGATATCTGCCGAAAGTAAACTCTCAGAACATTTTACATCTGATTTCCAGGGATTCTTCACCAATTCAGAAATAGACAAGGCGCCTGCAGCGAATGATGGTATTGTTGCGACAGTTTACCCGGCTCCTCCAAGTTATGATTTGAAAGGTATCCCCGATCATGTAGAAGGGAATATATATGCCCCTGTCGGTTATCGTGGTGGTGCATTTGTGAATCCATATTGGGGAATGAAGAATAATAAATTTAGTGAAAAGACAAACAGATTCTTCGGAAGTACATCACTTACTTATTCGACAAAATTTACAGATAAAACAGATCTTAAAGTTAAATACCAGGTGGGTGTGGATGCTTATACAACCAATTACCGGGACGTATGGGGCTTTGGTGCTCCAGCCAGAACTTCAAGTGTAGATGAGTACAGTTTTACAAATACAACCTTGAACTCCCTTCTCACTGCAAGCTTCAATTGGGATGTCAATACTGATCTTAAATTAAATGCATTGATCGGGAATGAAATTGTCAATGGAAATACAAAATATGTGGATGCATATGGACAGGATTTTGCTTTTGCGGGATGGAATCACATAGACAATACAGGTACAAAAAATGCGACAGAATCCAGCAAACGCCAAAGAACCTTTGGTACATTTGCTAACCTTTCCTTATCCTGGCAAAGAATGCTTTATCTTACTTTGACAGGACGTCAGGATAGAATTTCTACCATGCCGAGAGATAACAGGGATTTCGTTTATCCATCCGCATCTTTAGGATTTGTCTTTACAGAACTTAGCGGATTGGACCAGAGTTCTTTTTTGAGATATGGTAAATTAAGAGTGTCCGTTGCCCAGGTAGGCCAGGCGGGAACATATCTTCCAAACTTTTATACAGTTCCTGCCTATGGCGGAGGTTTTTATTCCAGTGCACCAATCCTATATCCGATTGGAGGTATAAATGCATACATCCCAAGCACGACAATATATGATGCCAATCTAAAGCCTCAAAACACAACTTCTTATGAAATAGGAGCCGATTTGAACTTATTGGATAATCGCGTGGATTTGAGTTATACATACTCAAGACAGGATGTAAAGGATCAAATTTTTGGAGTTCCTTTAGCAGGCTCAACCGGTGCTTCTGAATTCATGACAAACGGAGGAAAAATTCATACCAATTCGCATGAAGTAAATTTAAATGTGAAGATTTTAAGAGATGGACAATTTAATTGGAGTATAGGTGCAAACTTTTCAAAAATTGATAACTACGTAGATGAACTTGCACCGGGCGTGGAAAGTATTTTCCTCGGTGGATTTGTAACTCCACAGGTGCGTGCCGGTATTGGTGATAAGTTTCCTGTAATCTATGGTACCACTTACCAAAGAGATGATCAGGGACGTGTGGTAGTTGATAATGATGGTTTTCCTATCGCGGGGGCCCCTGGTGTAATTGGTAGGGTAGCCCCGGATTTCATCCTCGGAGCGAATACAAGACTGAGTTACAAAATGTTTACCCTCACAGCAGTTTCTGATTGGAAATCAGGCGGACAAATGTACGGTGGAACCACAGGTTTATTAGGTCTTTATGGAGCCAGTAAAGCTTCAGCAAATGCAAGGGATAAAAATTCAGTCATTTTTGAAGGAGCTGTAACGGAAGATGGTCAAAAAAATACGATTGCGGTAACCGGAGGGGATATTCAAAACTATTTTGGAGCACTAAATGATATTGACGAAAGCAGTATTATTAATAGCTCATTTGTAAAACTCAGAGAATTGTCTTTACGTATTCAGGCAATTAAAAAACCCAATTTTGGCTTGTCCTTCAATGTTTTTGCAAGGAATATATTATTGTGGACAAACTCGCCGATTTTAGACCCGGAATCAAGCCAGGGTAATAATAATATGTCGGGAGCATTTGAACGGTTTACACTACCAACAACGAAAAGCTTTGGTGCAGGAGTAAATGTTCAATTTTAAATTCACATAACTTAAAAATTAAATAATGATGAAAAGTATAAAAATATTTAGGTTGAGTTTGTGGTTATGCGGAGCATTATTTTTATCGTCCTGTTCAAAGGATGCTTTGGATAAAGTGAATGCAAATCCAAATAACCCGGAAGATGTACCGGCAAAATTTACGGTGACAGATATGATCACATCAACCGCCTTTAATGTGGTAGGGGGTGATATATCCCTTTACGCGTCAGTGTATGTAGAACATGAGACAGGCGTTTGGAATCAGCAATATAATGCGGAAATCAGAAGGGGCGAACCTTCTTCTTCAACCACGTATAACAATACGTGGGGCCTGATCTATAATAACATTAAGGCGTTGAAAATTGTAATAGCTAAAACCTCCCAAGGAGGGGAAGAAGTAGGGAATGATGTGACTAATGGTATCGCGAAAGTACTGTTGGCGTATAATTTAGGCGTGTTAACGGACTATTGGGGTGATGTTCCTTTTAGTGAAACAGGCCTTATGAATCCGGACGGTACTCCGAAAGTTTTACAACCAAAAATTGAAAAACAATCTGAACTTTATCCACAGATTATTTCTTACCTCGATGATGCAATTGTTCAACTCGACAAATTTGATGCTAGTCCGGCAACTACGCCGATAGGGAAGCAGGATTTGATTTATAACGGTAATAAATCCTTATGGAAAAAAGCGGCTTATGGATTGAAAGCACGCTACACAATGCACACTTTATTTCGCAGTGCAAACAAAACACAGGATTTAACGAACATTGTAAGTTATATTGATAAGTCTTTTGTTTCTTCGTCAGAAGAGATGATTTTTAATGTTTATGATGGATCTACACAGATCAATCCGTTGGGAGGATTTTCTAACGCCCGGGATGGTTTAGGAGCCAGCAGAAGTCTTCTTACTAAATTTAAGGAATTAAAGGATCCACGGGGTGAACAATCCTTCATGAATTATGATTTTGAACAACTCACATTAGATGAGGCGTTAGCCGGTTCTGCTCCAAATGGTGCGCCCATTCAGCAACAATATGTTTATGACATTTCAATTCCGGAATATTCCTTTTCAGCTCCTACGTTACTATTGAGCTATCATGAGCTTATGTTTTTAAAAGCAGAGGCTTTAGTAAGGTTAAACCGTACAGCGGAGGCTAAAACTGCACTTGAAAAAGCTGTTGTAGCTGGTTTCGCTAATCTTGAAAGAACACTGATTGCTACAGATAAAGATCAGAGATTAGGTGCGGAGATCGATTTATCAACTGGTGTGGCAGAGGCATACTTTACCTCTGAAGTGGTACCAATGTTAACTACCAATGCCTTGAAGGCTGTGATGCTTCAGAAATACCTGTCGTTCTTTGGAGCTTCAGGAGAATCTACGGAAGCTTATAATGATATCAGACGTTTAAGAGCTTTAGGCGAAGGAAATTTAATTGTGCTTGCGAATGCGCTTAATGTCGATAAATTTCCTTTAAGATATTCTTATGGAAATTCAGACGTTCTTGCAAATCCTGTCATTGCAGGGGCTTATGGTAATGGTCAATATGTATATACTGCTAAGGTTTGGTGGGCAGGTGGCAATTAATATTTAATTTTTAATTACAAAAAAAAAGGGAGAAAATTCATTCAGAATTTTCTCCCTTTTTTTTATATATTTTAATAAAAGTGCTAGAATTATTCAGTCCTTCTTCCTCCATCCAGCCAACAACATCCACCAGATCCAAACACCAATAAGGAAATAGCATCTACCAAATCACACAATTTTCTGCATGAGAGCATTTCTGCAAAACCATCATTTTTTCAAAAAAACTGATGCCTGCCTGGAAAGGTCAACTGCTTTTACCTGACACCTGAAACCTGACACCTGAAACCTGAAACCTGACACCTGACACCTAATACCTACAACCTACTCCCCACAACCTATTCCTCAATAACCGTATATCCCTCCGGCCCGACACTTTCTTCCAGTGTAGCAATAATTTCATCCGCGTGTTTCTCATCGCTAAAAATCGCCGGCTTTCCGGCTAAGCCAAATTCAATGTTTATTAATTTAACACGTTCATCATCTTCCTCAAGCAGGTATTGCGTAACGGAAAATTCTTTTGCAGGCTTAAATCCGAGGTCTTTCGCGTAGGCTACGGCACCATAAATGATATTGTGCGCTAAAGAATACGAACATTCTTCGATTCCCTCTTCCTCTTCCAATACCTTCAAAAATGAATGATACTTTTCCTGATCATTAAATACATAAAATGTTTCTTTTACTCCCAGGCAATACAGATCCACGAGGAATAAACCGAAGGTGAAATTTCCGTTCGTGTGCTCTCGTGTAACCACCAATGTTACAAGTCCTTTTTCCTGCCAATCACTACTTACATGACATTTTCCCAGGGGGAGAATCCGGCCTCTTGTTTTAATGTAATTCTCAGGCGGGATGGAAGGCGGTGTCTTTTTTTTATCTGTATTTTTAGCCATGATTTTTTCTGCGCTTCGGTTTTTAATAGTGATATTTAATTCATTTGATCAAAGTTTTTGCTGACGTTGTATGAGTCAAACGAACAGTACAAAATTAGACCGATTTCTGTTGAATGAATGAGATTTTATTCCGGATGCACAGAGTGTATTTTTGAAAAGCTGACTAAAGAATTGCAGACTTTTCGCATGTTTTGAATACAACAATGGATTTCTGGCTTGTTTTAATAGTCATGTAAACTAAACGGAATATTTAATTTCTCTGCCATCATTTGTTTTGGTGTAATATGATTTTTCGCTGGGTTTTCATTATAGTAAAGCCGTACATATTTTTTGATTTTCGGGTATTGTAGCGACATTAAATTCCCGCGGCCAGGTGAGTCTCATGACACAATCGTTTAAAAAACCAATGGCGGATTTATCGCCATCTGTCGCAGAGATTTCCATGTCTGCCAGTTCGGACCTGACAGATTCTTTTACCTCTTCGGAAATACCGTAATCATCATGTAATTGCTGTAAAAAATGGTTTATGAAAACCTCTTTAAAATCTTTAAGGTCTTTTTTCAAAACATCAAATAGCACAAAAGAATAAACCGTCTCCTTATGAAGGAAAACAAGGCATTTTCTGCCTTCCAGGGAAAAAAGATGACCATTCCAATTATTTGTGGAAACGGAGGGGAGCTTGGTTTTTATGCTCAGGAGCTTTGATAGTTTTGTGGAGCAAAAGAGTGTGACCATTCGATCTTTTTTTGCGGCAAGGTAAACTTTTTCTACGTTGTCACTAAACACGTGTTATAGCCTCTTTTCTTTTTTTTATATTCCAAAGATTAAATAAAATCTCTTAAATCCTGGTTCAGCTTTTCTTTTTCTGTGTACCACAAACCATGTGGCGCGCCTTCATAAATTTTAAAAATTGAATTGGAAATCATCTCCGCTGAATGTTGTCCGGCGGCTTTTATGGGAACTATTTTATCGGCATCTCCATGAATAATGAGTGTAGGCACATGAATCTTTTTTACATCATCTCTGAAATCTGTGAAGGCAAATGATTTTGCGCATTCAGACGTAGCGATTGAAGAAGAATTCATAGCTCTTACTAAATTATTATCAAGAAAAGCATCGGAAACAGGATGACTGACCAATCCAACACCAAAAAATGTTTTACCAAATGATTGCAAAAAAGCCGGGCGGTCATCAAGCATTTTTTCCATCATTCCCTCAAATGCTTCTTTAGGTGTACCATCAGGATTTGAATCTGTTTTAAGCATGTAGGGAACGACGGTGCTAATCAAAACCACTTTTGAAACCCTTTCTCCTCCATACAAAGAAAAATATTTTGCAATTTCGCCACCACCCATTGAAAAGCCAACTAAGGTTACATCCTGCAGATCCAGTTCATCCAAAACCGATTTTAAATCGCCGGCAAGTGTATCATAATCGTACCCCTCAGAAGGCCATGTAGATTTTCCAAAGCCGCGTCTGTCATAGGTGATACAGCGATAATATTTATATAACTCATTTACCTGGTATTCCCACATTTCGCTACTAAGTGGCCAGCCGTGAATAAATACGACATTTTTACCTTTACCTAAATCGTTATAATAAATATTTTTTGGAGCTGCATTGTTTTGACTTGACTTGATGAATGGCATAACTTAATTTTTAATTTGAATAATCATTAGAATTTATGTCAAAAATGCTGCCAATGAAAGGTGCATGCTATCGGATAATTTTTGGTGTAAAACCTCCAGGCGTTTATGCGGCTGGTTCTGTGTTCAGGAAAACCTTGGAGTGTTTGGGTGTCATGAAGACCTCTATCTCCAAATCAAACACTGAAGGGTTTTGCTTTGCTCAAAAAGGCCCGGTTGGAAACGCCTTCAGGTTTGCATCCTGTAAAACCTCCAGGCGTTTGTGCGACTGGTTCTGTGGGCAGGAAAACCTTGGAGTGTTTGGGTGTCATGAAGACCTCTGCCTCCGAATCAAACACTAAAGGGTTTTGCTTTGCTCAAAAAGGCCCGGTTGGAAACTCCTTCAGGTTTGCATCCTGTAAATCCTCCAAGCGTTTGTGCGACTGGTTCTGTGTTCAGGAAAACCTTGGAGTGTTTGGGTGTCATGAAGACCTCTGCCTCCGAATCAAACACTGAAGGGTTTTGCCACGCACAAAAGGCCGCGCTGGAAACGACTTCAGGTTTGCATCCACGTAAAACCTCCAGGCGTTTGTGCGACTGGTTTTGTGGGCAGGAAAACCTTGGAGTGTTTGGGTGTCATGAAGACCTCTGCCTCCGAATCAAACACTGAAGGG
>JBBSSE010000059.1:0-10379 GCA_038242375.1 Chitinophagales bacterium | reverse complement strand
GCTGCCTGCCCTGCGCACGTTACGGGCAAATTACTTGATCCAAGAAAAGTAATGATGGATACACGTGACAGAATGGAAGACGTGAGAAAAAATATCAAAGCAAACGGAGAATTTAAAGATGATGGTAAAAAGCTATTGTATGACTATATCACTGCTGAAGAATTACGTGCCTGCACTACCTGCAATGCTTGTGTAAAAGAATGTCCGGTTAGCATTAATCAACTTTCTATAATTACTGAATTACGCCGTGGTTTAATTATGGAAGAAAGCAAGGCGCCAACAGAATGGAATAATATGTTTAGCAATATAGAAAATAATTTTGCACCGTGGAAGATTAGCCCGGATGATAGAGATAAATGGGCAAAGGAGATGGAGTGAGGATGAGAATAATAAATGAAAATGAAGAATGGAACGGGAAAATAAAGGATAGGTTGACTATTCAAAGTATTTCCCATTTTGTATTGAACCTTTAATCAAAGAGAGATGTTTTTCGGGAAAGCAACAGGCTTCTGTTGTAGATGCGGTAAGTTTTTTTTGAACAATCGCTGTATAATTTCATCAGTTATTTCGGGTGGATATAATAAAGCAATAACTATTAACTATAGGTTAGATTTTAAATAATAATAAAAAAATCGTTCACAATAAAATACATAAGCTATGGATCACTATACCATGAATCTCACTTTAAAGGTTTGGCGCCAAAAAGATTCCAAATCTAAGGGTAGTTTTAAAACGTATGAGGTAAAAGATATTTCTTCTGAAATGTCCTTTCTTGAGATGTTTGATGTACTTAATGAACGATTGGTTCATGAAGGCAAGGAAGACCCTATAGTTTTTGACAGCGATTGCCGTGAGGGCATATGTGGTTCATGCAGTATGTATGTAAATGGAAGAGCGCATGGGCCATGGCAGAAAAATACTGTTTGTCAATTGCACATGCGCGCTTATCATGATGGGGATACTATTGTCGTTGAACCATGGCGGGTAACCGCATTTCCTGTTATAAAAGATTTAATGGTTGACAGAAGTGCTTTCGATAGAATAATAGAGGCTGGCGGATTTATTTCCACGAACACCGGCAATGCAGCGGATGCTAATTCAATACCGGTGGACAGGGCAACAGCAGATGAAGCTTTTGATTCTGCAACATGTATTGGTTGCGGTGCATGTGTGGCCGCTTGTCCTAATGGTTCGCCTGTGTTATTCGTAGGTGCGAAAGTTTCTCAATTAGCACTATTGCCACAGGGTGATCCTGAAAGGAAAACCAGGGTTTTAAATATGGTGAGCCAAATGGATAAAGAAGGTTTTGGCAATTGTGGGAATATTTATAATTGCGAAGCAGAATGCCCGAAAGGAATTTCTGTAGAAAATATTGCAAGAATGAACCGGGAATATATGGATGCTTCTATGTCTTCGGAAATGCAAAAACGACCTGACCCAGCCAGACATTAAAAGTCATCTGGCAATTATTCAGCATATCCAAAAGGGTATACTCTTTCGGTTATTTCCACAACAATAACATACCTTTTTATGAATGTGGAATAGCACATTCCTACACTTAAAAAGGAAATTCAGTGATTGGAAACGGAATTTATATTCAACAATTAAGTTGTATTTCTGCCAAAGGCAATATTTTCATGATTTAACGATCGATGTTGTTCTTTTTCATTTTTTTTATATTTTAAATTAGTATTCTTTAAAAGTGTTTCGTTTGCGTTATTACGAAATCAATGCTTTCGCTCTTTTTACGACATTTTCCACAGTAAAGCCATATTCTTTCATCACTTCCTCACCGGGAGCAGATTCCCCAAACCTCGTAATGCCCATTACATCACCTTCATCAGTTACATATTTAAGCCAGCCTAATGGCGATCCGGCCTCTACTGCCAACCGTTTCCGTAATGACCCTGGGAATATTTTTTCTTTATAATCTTTATCCTGTTTTTCAAATAACTCCCAGGAGGGCATACTAACTACACGGGCGGCTATGTTTTGTTCTTTTAATTTTTGCTGAGCTGCAAGCACCAACTGCACTTCCGACCCTGTGCCAATTAAAATAATCTCCGGCTGTGTTTTTGGTTCCGAAAGAATGTATGCCCCCTTTTCCAGTTCAACAGCCTTTGTATATTTTTCCTGGTCAATTACCGGAATTTTCTGGCGGGTTAAAATTAATGCGACCGGGCCATCGGAATGTTCAATTGCTACCTGCCAGGCTTGCACCGTTTCATTGGCATCTGCAGGGCGGATCACTGTCATGTTGGGAACAGATCGTAAACCGGTCAATTGTTCTACCGGCTGGTGGGTGGTACCATCTTCTCCTAATGCTATACTGTCGTGTGTAAAAATAAATATGGGCCGTATTTTCATAATCGCCGCCAGCCGGATGGGAGGCCGCATATAATCAGAAAATATCAGGAAAGTAGCGCCATAAGGAATGATGTATTTACTAAGTGCTAATCCATTTAAGATTGCGCCCATGGCGTGTTCACGGATACCAAAGTGAAGATTGCGGCCAGCTTGATTTTCGGCTGAAAATGATTTGTATTTCTCCAGGTTGGTGTCGGTAGAAGGAGCAAGATCCGCCGAACCGCCAATTAAATTCGGTAAATAATCAGCTACTGCATTTAATACTTTGCCCGAGGCTTTGCGTGTCGCTATTTCTTCTCCCGTTTTAAAAACCGGCAACTTTTCTTTCCATCCTTCCGGTAATTTACCACTGCTCAATAATTCATATTCATTAGCCTGCTCCGCATATTTTTCTTTGTACCTTTTATACAGATCGTTCCAGTCCTTTTCTTTCTCTATGCCTTTCTTACCTGCTTCACGATAATAATTCAATACTTCCCCGGGTACATTAAAATATTTATCGGGGTCAAATCCAAAGTTCTCCTTCACGAGTTTCACTTCTGCTTCGCCTAACGCAGAACCATGTGCAGCCGCCGTGTCATGTTTATTGGGACTGCCATAACCAATATGTGTACGCACTTTTATCAGGGAAGGGCGCCCTGTTTCCTTTTGAGCATTTTTTATTGCTGCTGATAAAGCATTCAAATCATTGCCATCTGCAAGTACCTGAACATGCCAGCCGTAGGCTTCAAAGCGTTTTGCCACATCTTCATCAAATGCGAGATTGGTATTGCCTTCAATACTTATATGGTTATCATCATACAAATAAACCATGTTGCCTAACTGAAGATGCCCGGCTATAGAGGCAGCTTCGGAACTAATACCTTCCATCATATCACCGTCGCTGCAAATAGCGTAAATCTTATAATCGAAAATATCAAAATCAGGTTTATTGTACCGGGCTGCCATGTATTTCTGTGCAATGGCAAATCCTACTCCATTGGCAAATCCCTGCCCCAAGGGGCCGGTCGTTACTTCAATGCCGGGTAACAATCCGTATTCCGGATGGCCTGCCGTTTTACTGTGCAATTGCCGGAATTTTTTAATATCGTCCATTGTGATGGGATAACCTGTTAAGTACAAAAAAATATACTGCAACATGCAGGCATGTCCACAGGATAAAATAAAGCGATCCCTGTTTGCCCATTCCGGATTTAAGGGATTATAGTTCATTATTTCCGTCCATAAAACATGGCCGACAGGCGCCAGTCCCATAGGCGTTCCAGGATGACCGGAATTTGCTTTTTGTACTGCATCTGCAGCGAGTATCCGAACCGTATTGATTCCCTCCTGTTCAAGTGTTTCTGTTTTCATGATCTGTTATTTAATTTGTTTTGTAAAAATTTATTATTTTTTATAATGATATCTACTCAGCTTTATAACGTACGGCTATTTCTACGACTTTCTTCAGCGTCAACCCTTGAAAAATAATGGAAAAGATGACGATGAAATAACAGCTTGAAAGGATTATTTCCCTGTAAGGAGATTTAGGAAGCATTAAGGCCATTGCAATGGAAATACCGCCCCGGAGCCCTGCCCAGGTAAGTATAGAAAGGTTGCTGAAATTCAATCTGCGCAATAAAAAAATTGCAGGCAACGTAATACTCACGACTCTGGCAATTAGTAAGAACACGATAGATATAAAACCTGTTATCCAATGCTCACGGAGGAAGGGCATCGAAACCAGTTGTAAGCCAATCATCACAAATAAAATAGTGTTGAGCAGATCATTGACCAACTGCCAGATTTTTCCCAGGAATTGATCGGCTATATTCTTTTTATCCGTGCTCTTGTTGCCCACAATTAAACCTGCTGTAACTGCAGCTAAGGGAATAGAAGCATACAATTTATCGGCAATAACGGATATCCCTAATACCAGGGCAATAGAAATCAAAAAAATGGTTTGAAAATCTTTAATAGACTTAATCAACTGGTAACCTAAATAACCCAATACCAATCCGATAAATATTCCGCCCAGGACCTCTTGTGCAAATAAGTGTAGTATTTCTACGAAGGATGTGCTTTCCGGTTTATTAGTAATTCCCAGGATAACTACAAAGAGAATAAGTCCAACACCATCATTAAATAGTGATTCACCGGAAATAATTGTATTTAGCCGCGGTGGAATTTTTGAATTCTTTAAAATAGCAGCTACCGCTATGGGATCGGTCGGGGAAATAATGGCGCCAAACAAAAAGCAATATATAATGGGTAAATGAATATGAAAAATCAGGGTTATGAGGTAAAGCAATCCACCGAATACACCCGTGGAAATAATTACCCCCAGCGTGCTTAACAAAAACACCGGCAAACGTTGTTCCTTTAATTTTTGATAATCAAAATGAAAAGCGCTCGCAAAGAGCAGAAACCCGAGCATAATATCCAAAAGCACTTTTGAAAAATTAATACTTTGGGCGAATGTTTCTACAGAATTTGTTAACCCATTACTTGTTTTCCCAATTACCAATATAAGAATGGATACCACTATTGAAATAGTAACCACGCCAATGACACCTGGCAGTTTTATAAACCGTTCATTCAAATAGGAAAAAGTAGCGCTGATAATAATCAGAATTGTAATGATGGTTAATAAATTCATGAAAAATATTTGATAAAGCCTGGTATGAAACTCATGTTTTTATGCATAATTGATATTTTTTTCTTGTTAAGCATTTCTTTCAAAAAAAATCTGATAATGTGCTGAATCATTCATTGGTTTTTCCTCCATTTTTTTCGTTTTTACTCTTTGCTGCTTTTTCGAGGTCTTCCACAGCCTGCACTTCCTCGCGGCCTGATTGTTCATAGAGTTCATGAACACGTCTCACAAGTTGTGCCGTTAAATTGCCTGGTGCAGACATCTTCTCTTCAGCTTTGCTATCTTCATTCGTTACGGGCGCAGCCTGAATTGCAGGTTTTGCTTCATCTGATGGCGCTACCTTGTTTTCTGGCTTATCTTCTGGCTTATCTTCAGGTTCTTTATTTGCATCAGGTTGCAATTCCGGTTTTACCTCTTCCGTGTTGGAAATCAATTGATCCTCTTTCTTGGCATCTGCTTCTCCGGTTCGGATTTCACTTTCTGCTTTTGCCCAATCCTCGTCTGCTGAATCTCGATTGTGGCCTTCCTTCTCATATATTTCATACGCTCTTTTGGCGATCTGCGGCTTCAAATCAACAGGTGGATTGGCATTGGCCTCAGGTTGGGAATCCGCTTTGGCTTCTGGTTTTGGTTCCGCTTTATCACCAGGCTTATTCGCAGGAACCATTTCCTGGCTGGCATCAGGTTTCGGTTCAGCTTTAGCTTCCGGCGTGTCATCCGTTTTGGCTTCCGTTTTATCATCCGTTTTGGTTTCAGGCTTGGTATCTGTTTTAACTTCCGGTTCCTTTTTTGT
This sequence comes from Chitinophagales bacterium, assembly GCA_038242375.1. Lineage (GTDB taxonomy): Bacteria > Bacteroidota > Bacteroidia > Chitinophagales > Chitinophagaceae > Ginsengibacter. The sequence goes on along the minus strand of JBBSSE010000059.1, from coordinate 4,584 downwards.
GCCGGGTTCGGCTCCAGTTGCTGCTGCATCCGGTTTTGTTTCTGTTTTATTTCCTGACGTAACGATTGCTTTTGACTCAGGTGCTGAACAGTTTTTATCGTCAACTTTTTGCAATACGGATGTTGTTGATTTAATTTTTTTACGATCAAGGATTTTATATGCCAGTAATTTAATCCGGTCATTGATGAGAAACCAAACCAAAGCATATCCCCATACGAAACCTGCCCATTCCCAGCCAAGTGGCGTCATCAAAAATCCATAAACTGCTATGAGTGTCGCCAGGATTTGTGTACTGAAAACAGCTATCAATAAAGTCTTTGCCGGCTTAATGGACCAGAACGGACCGCGTGTCCGGGTAAGGAAGATCGTTAAATGTCCTGCTACTGAGAGTTTCAAATACATCATCGTCTGCGCCTGATCACGGTCAAGATGGAAGACCGTTTCTGCAAGATAAAAAAGTCCAAAAGCGGCTACAACTCCAATAAGACCAAGCACTGTTGAAATACTCAGCACCATGCGCATATTCCAGGCTTCCGGTTTATTCTTGTAGTGAACATTATCGTAAGCAATAGATAATATGGCTCCGTCATTCAGTAAGGCTAACATCACAATCATAACGGCTGTTACCGGGTAAAAATTAAATACGATAATTGCGAGTGCCATGAAGAACAGCACACGCAAGGTTTCTGCTATCCTGTAAATGGCATAGCTGTTCATTCGCTGGAAAATTCGTCTGCTTTCTTTTATAGCATCAATAATAACAGAAAGGCCCGGTGTGAGCAGAACAATGGATGCCGCCGCCCTAGCAGCATCAGTTGCACCTGAAACCGCTATGCCGCAGTCAGCTTTCTTAAGAGCGGGAGCGTCATTCACACCGTCACCTGTCATACCCACAATATGGCCGTGCTTCTGAAGTACATCAATGATGTGATATTTATGTTCGGGGAAGACTTGTGCAAAGCCATCGGCATTTTCTATAGACTCAGTTATTTCCGGACTCTCTTTCTTCTTTGAATCACCCAGGCTCGCCGCATTAAGGATGTTGCTTCCCATATTTAATTTTTGGGCTGTTTCTTTAGCAATGGCCAGGGCATCACCTGTCACCATCTTTATCTTTACGCCCATCTTTACGGCAGTAGCAATCATTTCTTTTGCATCATCACGTGGCGGGTCGAAAAGGGGCAACACACCAACAAACTGCCATTGACCATCTCCTTCGGCGCGCGCGACACCTAATGCACGAAAACCCTTAGTGGCAAAATCATTGACTGCTTTATCAACTGCAGGTTTCACTTGTGCAAGATTTGCCGACAATGCCAAAATCACCTGGGGCGCGCCCTTGGTAACTTTGAATGTTTTTCCGTCTTTTGATTTTACCGATGCTTCCGTTCGTTTATGTACCGGGTCAAAAGGCAGAAAATGCACGACTTCGTATTCCTTCAACGCGTCTTTATTTTTCATTCCTGCAAGAATTGCCAGGTCAATCGTATCGTCGTTTTCAACACGGGAAGCCAGTGCGCCATCCAGGATCACCTGATCTGCCGGTATATTATTTACGGTGAATGGATCACCCAGTGTTAATTTGTTTTGTGTTAGTGTTCCGGTTTTATCAGCACAAAGCACATCTACTCCGGCTAATTCTTCAATAGCCACGAGTTTGCTCACAACAGCCTGTTTTTTGGCGAGGAGGCGCGCGCCGACCGCCATGGTTACAGATAAGACCGTAGGCATTGCTACGGGGATACCCGCCACCGTTAGCACGAGTGCAAACTGCAAGGTGCTAAGAATTGGATCGCCACGAAAAATTGCAACAGTAATAATGATGGCCACTAAAGCGATTGCGAGAATGATGAGATAATTACCAATCTTCAGAACAGCTTTTTGAAAATGACTGACTGTATGCGCTTCCGCAACCAGTTTAGCCGTTTTACCAAAGTGCGTGTTGGTGCCCGTAGCATAAACCAACGCATCAATTTCGCCTCTGCGGATGATGGAACCTGAGAATACGGCTTCACCGCTTTTGCGCGAAGCGGGTAATGATTCTCCTGTTAATGCCGACTGGTCAACAGATATTTCATCGCCGGCAAGCAATCGGGCATCTGCCGGAACGATGTCACCCAAACGCATCCGTATTACATCTCCGGGCATCAGTTCACGGGCCGGTGGGGTTATCCATTTTCCATCCCTTTTAACCCGGGCATTGGTGGCAAGTTTCGCTTTCAATGCTGCAATGGCGTTTCCAGCCTTGCGCTCTTCCAAAAATCCTACTAAGGCATTGGAAAAAAGTAAAACAAGAATAATGAAAAAATCCGGCCAGTGGCGGGCTACAGCAGATAAAATCACAGCAGCTTCAATCATCCACGGAATAGGCCCCCAGAAATAACTAAGGAATTTCAGGAACATATTGGTTTTCTTTTCCTCCAACTCATTCGGTCCATATTGGGTTAGCCGTTTTTCTGCTTCAACCTGAGTGAGACCTTCCGGAGATGACTCTAATTTTTTTTCTACTTCCGGCATAGGAAGTGTTTTCAGATCATCTTCCGGAGCAGGTTTACCAGGCGTTTTTGAATTTGTTTCAGCAGGTTGATTGTTATCCGGTTTCATAATTTATATACTCGTTTTTTATTAAAAGAGCAATAAGTAATGGTTCATAAATTCATCGGAAATACCGGGTTCTCCATTCCTGAATGATACAATTTTTGGTACGGCCTGGTTGCGTTTTACCCGGTAAAACAAAGCCTGCTTTATTTGTCGCAGGTGTTTTATTGCCGGATTTCATAAATTTGTATTCTCCTTTTTTAACAGTAATAATTATCGTTTCATAAATTAAGCCAATAATAAAACAAATTTTAAAGCTCATACCTGGAGGCAAACCGGCAAAAAAATCCCGGATGATAGTGGCACACAATATGATAAAATAGTAAAGCAATAATTAACTAAAATTCTTATAAAGAACTTTACCTTAAATTTCTAAATTGGAAATAAATCCAATGGAAATGCAAAAATTAATTTAAAAATCCTTTGGTAAAAAATCGAATTTATTATAACGCTTTTTTTATTTATTTTTTAAAAACAAAGACATGAAAAAATTATTTTTTGTTCCTGCAGTATCAACCTTATTCTTGCTTGCCTCCTGCGGAGGAGGAAGCGGATCAAACGAAAGTGCCGGCACAACCACAACTCCATCTGACAATTCAAAAACTGCAGCAGCAACCACGACTACTGAAGCGCCTGGCGCAAGTATCGCTGGCATTGACACCGTTGCTATTACAGACCATATCAAGCTTGAAGGACGCGATGACATGACTTATAACAAAACTCTCTTTAAAGTAAAAGCCGGTCAGAAGATAACTTTAGATTTTAAAAATGTAGGCAAATTGCCGGCAGCATCTATGTCTCATGATGTGACAATTTTAAAACCGGGAACTGACGTACAGACTTTTGGAACAGCAGCAGTGTCTGCACCGGCGCCTGATCACATTCCGCCATCAATGAAAGATGCTGTAATCGCGCACACTAAAATGTTAGGATCCGGACAAAGTGATCAGATCACCTTCACCCTTCCCGCTCCTGGTGTGTATGATTTTATTTGCACTTTCCCCGGTCACTTTGAAACCATGCACGGAAGAATTGTGGTAGAACCATAACAAAATAATACTATCACCCGGAAGTCAAAAAAAGTAAATAGCCCATATTACTTTTGATGTGACAAGACTTCATAAATATATGGGACTATTTACCAGGAATAGAAGTAACAAGAAGACAATAATAAAATAAATCTTAAAACTCTACTGCTTCTATTTTGCAAAGCAGTATTGCCAAACACCAAGGTGATAAATTCTGTGACAAGGATAAGATTTACGACCTTTGGTTTCTAATTCAGCCAAAGGAAATTCGTGAGACACGAATTTAAGCTGCATGGGCGGTGGCCCCGATTCGTGTCTCACGAATCGTATTGGTCGCGATTGTTCAGATGGTTCCAATTTTTAAACAAGACTATAATTCATGAGATGAAAAACATTAAACTCCTTCTAATTCAGCCAAAGGAAATTCGTGAGACACGAATTTCGGCTGCATGTGCGGCGGAACCGATTCGTGTCTCACGAATCGTATTGGTCGCGATTATTCAGATGGTTCCACTTTTTAAACAAGACTATAATTCATGAGTTGAAAAACATTAAACTCCTGCGAATTCAGCCAATGGAAATTCGTGAGACACGAATTTAAGCTGTCATGGGGGCGACACAAATTTAGGCGGCAATGCCTTCAGGGTGGTAAACCGGCTATTTTAAAAAAAAGTTCGGATGATAGTGATAAATTCATTAAAAATAACTGGTTCAATCGTGAATTGTAGAGCCGTTGCCATACAGATGGCTAAAATGGTTCTTTATACTTTCTCTGTGACAGTAAAGCATACCTGTAAATCATGATCTTCTTCCATATGAACTTCCTGTCCCAAAATCGGCATCAGGTATCTTTCCTTGCAAAACCCTTTGCCGGGATAACATCACCAATTCATATTACCGTGCACCAATTTTCCAAACCAGGTTGGATAGTATCTTTTAATAGTCGATATCTATTTTG
>JBBSSE010000058.1:0-10397 GCA_038242375.1 Chitinophagales bacterium | reverse complement strand
TCCCTGAGATAGGTATCATTATCTATAGTGAGAGAAACCGCTACTTCTGATGTGGTAACCATATCAATAGATGTTTGATACTTTTCAAAAACCTCAAATATTTTCTTTAAAAATCCATAAGCCAGCAACATGCGCGTACTCTTGATTTTTATCGCGGTAATATTGTCTTTTGCCGCAATAGCTTTAGCACCTACTGAATCCACCTCACTCTCAATCAATGTCCCGGCTTCTCCCGGATTGAGGGTATCCCGCAAACGAACCGGAAAATTAAAAAACTGTGCAGGCCAGATACTTGCCGGATGTAAAATTTTTGCACCGAAATAGGCTAATTCAGCAGCCTCATTAAAGCTAAGGTGACGAATGGGTTTTGTATTCTCAACGATGCGTGGGTCGTTATTGTGCATGCCATCTATATCCGTCCAGATCTCACAAACAGAAGCACCCGTTGCTGCCGCAATAAGTGAAGCACTATAATCACTTCCACCACGCTTTAAATTATCCACTTCTCCTTTGGCATTTCTGCAGATAAATCCCTGGGTAACGAATATTTTTACTTCTTTATGCAATTGTAGAAGCTGAGATAATTTCACTTTGATACTTCCAACTTGTGGTTCCCCGGAAACATCAATCGTCATAAAATCAAGCGCCGGCAACCAAATATGCTTAATTTTTTGTTCTTCCAAAAACAGGCTGAATAATTTTGTACTTAATAATTCGCCTTGGGCAAGTATATCTTTATTTAACGCTTCGCTGTACGAAATACGCAGGATGATATTCAGAAACTCAAAATGCTCTACCAAAACCTGGTTCGCCTTTTCAAAAATATCCTGTTCTTTTACAAGTTCTACGATGAAATTTTGATAATGTTTTTCAAGAGCATCAATATATAATTTAGCCTCGTTCCTATCACCAACTGCCAACAATTTACTTATTTCAGTAAGAGAATTTGTAGTACCACTTAAAGCACTTAGCACAATTATTTTACGCTCGTCATCTTCTGTAATAAGATTTTTAATCTGAATCATTCTTTCAGGCTTACCCACACTGGTTCCACCAAATTTCATAATTTTCATTGCTATCCTCCTGATTTTTTTATTGTATTTTTTTTGCAAATGTACTCATTTTGAGGATGCACAAATCAGCTTTATAAGGAAATTGAATCCTATAAAAACGCCTTTCCCAAACACCTTGGAATTATTTCCTATATTTGAAAAATCATCATTCAGTTCGTATGCGTAAAGAGAATCAACAGCCATCAAAACCTAAAATAGGAACTTTTATAGATCCGCTTACCGATTTTGGGTTCAAATTATTATTTGGTGGTGAACCCAGTAAAGAATTATTGATTGATTTTTTGAACCAACTTTTCAAGGGAAGAAAAGTGATTACAGGACTTACTTATAATAAGAATGAGCGCCAGGGACCAAGTCCTAATAGCAGAACAATGGTTTTTGATCTTACTTGTACAGGACAGGATGGGGAACAATTTATTATTGAGATACAACGCATCAAACAAAAATTTTTCAAGGACAGGGCAGTGTATTATTCTTCCGGATTAATTCATGACCAGGCTCCGAAGGGCGGTAGCTGGGATTATTCATTGAAAGAAGTTTATTTTATAGGGTTGATGGATTTTGTTCTGGAGGATTCTGATAAAAATGAATTTCTACATTGGGTGCGCCTCGCATATGAACGATCCGGAAAAGAATTTTACAATAAATTAGCCTTTATCTTCATAGAAATTCCTAAATTTACAAAGACAGAAAAGGAACTAAAAACCGGTGTGGATAAATGGATGTTTGTATTAAAAAACATGAGCGGGATGCAGAAAATTCCGGCAATTTTAAAAACAAAGATATTTTCAAAGCTGTTTAATATAGCTGCGGTATCTAAATTAACAAAGGAGGAATATATGAGTTACGAAAAAGACCTTAAAGAAATCTGGGACGAATATGCCTTAAAAAAAACAATCGAATACGATCTAGAATTAGCCAGAAAAGAAGGCATGGAAAAAGGCATGGAGAAAGGGAAATCAGAGGTAGTTAGAAATTTATCAGAAGTAGTTAGAAATTTACTTTCTGCTGATAAATTCTCAATAGCAGAAATTGCAAATTTTGCAAATGTCACGGAAGCCTTTGTACGTAAAGTAAAAAAGGAGATGAAGTAATTGTCACAAATTTCTCCTTTCCTTAAAGTTTAAATGATTTTGCCAAAATAGATTTTTTTAATTCATTTTTTATAATTCCTCAAATAATTTCCGGTATAAAAACCTTACTAAAAATATAATTCTTTTACCAAAAATTTCGGCAGTATTAGAAACAAAGACATTTTCAAAGCAATTCAATATAGCTGCGGTATCTAAATTAACAAAGGAGGAATATATGAGTTACGAAAAAGACCTTAAAGAAATCTGGGACGAATATCCTTAAAAAAAACAATCGAATACGATCTAGAATTAGCCAGAAACGAAGGCATGGAGAAAGGGAAATCAGAGGTAGTTAGAAATTTAATTTCTACTGATAAATTCTCTATCTCAGAAATTGCCAATTTTGCAAATGTAACAGAAGCCTTTGTACGTAAAGTAAAAAAGGAGATGAAATAACGGTCATAATTTATTTCTCAATTTCTTATAGATTTAATGATTTGTCACAATAGATTTATTTAATTTTTATTCGTTCGCGGATCTTTTAGTACAAAAATTTTACTTCAATTCAACTCCAAACCTTTCTGATAATATTTTCAAGTCATCTATAACTGGCTGAAGTAACGGAATCCCATTTATTTTTCTTTCAATTTCCATTTCCCTTTCCGGCTCTCCCGGAATGTACACCCTCGCCTCCCCTTCTACTGTTTTTGCATTTTTAAACCGGTGAATCCATTGATCCATATCTTTTTTAAATTCTTCCGCAGGACGGAAGGCATCTATACGCATCGCGCCAAAAAAATGACCTATCCCCTCTCCTGGTTGGTTTTCAGGCATGGCTACATAGGCCGGAAACGGTGGTACCCATGGGCCATAATTCGCGCCGCTTAATATCGCAGAAAAAATATCCACAATAGATCCAAGTATATATCCCTTATGACTTCCGTGCTCTTTATCACCTCCCAAAGGCAACATTGCACCACCTTCTTTTAAGGCAGCAGCGTTTGTTGTAGGTTCTCCGTTTTTTGTTTGAACCCAACCGATTGGTGTCTCTTCATTTTTTCTTTGCAAGATCTCCAGTTTGCCATTGGAGGCCGTTGTTGTAGCAAAATCTCCCACAAATGGTTTTTCATTTCCCGAAGGGAAAGCAACGGCGATTGGATTAGTACCAAGCATTCTTTCTACAGAATAAGTTGGAGCTACCAAAGCAGATGCATTCGTCATCGCAATGCCAATCATATCGTGTTCCAAAGCCATCATAGCATGACTTCCGGCGATACCAAAATGATTGCTATTTTTCACACTTACCCAGCCCGTACCACAATTTCTGGCTTTTTCAATAGCTACATTCATGGCAAATGGCGCTACAACCAGCCCTAATCCCCTGTCGCCATCTACAACGGCAGTTGAAGGAGTTTCATGAACAATTTTCATGTCAGGCTTTGCATTCACACGTTTGGCTTCCCATAGACGTACATAGCCTGAAAGCCTGGCCACTCCATGGCTGTCCACACCACGCATGTCCGCAGAAAGAAGGCTATCAGCCGCTATTGTTGCTTCCTTTTCGGAACATCCTATTTTCAAAAAAATTTGCCGGGTAAAATTATAAAGTGTAGAGTAAGAAAAATTTTGTAACATGGAAGCAAAAGTAAGATTGAATTTTATATTTACATTTGCAAAAAAATAAGCTCAAGGCTCTAATTAATATTATGGGAAGAATATTTGAAGTAAGAAAGTCAACGATGTTTGCCCGTTGGGATAAAATGGCCAAACAATTTACACGTATTGGAAAAGAAATAGACATAGCTGTAAAGCAAGGAGGTCCTGATCCTGATAACAATTCTTCTTTACGCCGTTGTATTATAAACGCCAAGGCTGTAAATATGCCCAAAGACCGTGTGGATGCAGCTATCAAGCGGGCAATGGGTAAAGATAAAACTGATTATCATGAAGAGGTCTATGAAGGTTATGCTCCTCACGGAATAGCAATATTGGTAGAAACAGCCACCGATAATCCAACAAGGACGGTAGCAAATGTGCGTATGCATTTCAATAAAAATGGCGGAACGTTAGGCACAAATGGAAGCGTTTCTTTTATGTTCAATCACCTGGGAGAATTTAAAATAAAAAATGAAAATGTCAATATAGAAGAACTGGAATTAGAACTGATCGACAATGGGTTGGAAGAAATTGGAGAGGATAGTGAGAACAACATTATTATCCGCGCCACTTTTGAAGAATTTGGAAACATGACAAAAGCATTGGAAGAAAGAAATATTGATATAATATCTTCTGAACTTACACGTCTCCCCATGAATGTGGTGGAGCTTCCGGAAGACCAGGCTGAAGAAGTTTTAAAATTAGTAGACAATATGGAGCAGGATGAGGATGTGCAGAAAGTATATCATAATTTAAAATAGACTTCCTGATCAAAATAAAAAAAAAGAGACCGCAAAAGGAATTTTGCGGTCTCTTTTTTTTATCCGTCAGGATGGAAGAGTTCTAAAAAATAACCATTGAAAAACCTGCATTATTTCTTCAGATAATATTGACTCAAACTTATCTTTCACAACTATTATTTACATTAAAAGACAACTTTCAGGATTATTGCAAAGGGATTGGAGATTGGCCCTGGTCATCTTATAATTCGATCTTATCGAAATCTCCAACTAAATTAAAAAGAGAAGAAATGATTGAATGGTTTGGGAATGAAGATGAATTTATAAAGTTTCATTCACAGGAAATTTATTTGAAAAATTCGGTTATTTTGGAGTAGGTAGTAAAACCTCCAAGCGTTTGAGGCGGTGGCTCTAAGGGTGGGGATCATCCTTTTGCTGAACCGCTTTCAGGGAAACAAAGGTGACAGGTAATGGGCCTGCTGCTGCTTTGAATACGATGCGAAACCTGTCGGCAGCATAAGATCCGGGTTTGTTTTCGATGGTGAAATCCACCGTCGTTGTGCCATCCATGTTTAGCGATGTCTTGGTTCCCAAATAAATATCCTTTATAAATCCTTCCACTCCAAACTCTGTGAGATTGCTGGCGATGTACTCATAACGGTACTTCTGCACTTTCACCGTAGTTAATTTATAGAAAATAGTATCCGTTTCTAAAATGTTAGACCTTTCTCTCCACTGCGAGGTCTTTACCACCAGATTTTACAGATAGGTTTTCTGAAACGTTGGTTACCTTTCTTGCATCCAGTTTGTCAATACCCATCACTATACTCTTCATTGTATTGGATAAGAACACCATCGAGCAGTTCTGCTGTTCCATTCGAACTTACACTATGCAGCCTGGTTCGTAATTGCGATTTTTTCCCACCTGTTCCTTGGCCAAGAAGCATTGTGGTATTCCCAATAGAAGCAGTGTATTTATCAGTTTCACTAAAGCTTAATGTTCCTGCTGTGCCTGTGGATGACAATATGAATGCCTGCCCACTTTCAATATAATTATGTGGAGTATTGGCACTTCCATAACTTCCACCACCCGGATTTGGATAAAAATTAATGTCGGGACTAATCCCCGTCTGACCTAAAGTTTGAAAAGCTCCAAGTCCATAAACACCACTTAATTTAGTATCAGATACATAATAAAACTTACTTACTCCACCTGTCGGAATTAATTTAGTCAGGTCAATCGGAGAAGCATATAGATTCATCACTGATTCAAATTTACCTGCAAGGTACTGTAGTAAAAACCGGCGGACGGGCTGGTGTAAACAATGGACCTTTGGTGCGAGGTGTAGCAAGTATGGCGTTCTGATCGAATTGCCATAAAATTAAAAAAAATCCGGAGCTGTGTTACTCCGGAAGTTTATTGTAAGACTGATATCGACTATCAGCAGATTCACTTCGTTAAGGGTATTTTATACCGGTATTCAATTAGGGGATTGCATACCGTTGGTCTACGTATGGTGGATACTGAACGCCGGTTTAGTACATTACTTTAATGATTTTTACACCGGTTTGTGTGTTACTTATTTCAAGGGTGTACATTCCACGTGGTAATGAATGATCCCAGTTTATTTTTTCTGTATGATTGCCACCTGCGTGGTTTATTTTTTTGGTTTGAAGAACCTGTCCTACAGGATTCAATAAACGAAGATTGTAGACTCCTTCAGGTTGATTTCCTAATTGCAGGTTTAAAACTCCATTGGAAATCGGGTTTGGATAAACAGAGATGCTGCCAGGTGAGCTTTCTATTTGTACTTTTACGATCTGCGTCAGGGACGTTTTACCATCCAGATCTAAACTTCGGATTCGGTAGTAATTGTTGCCTGTAGCAGGGTTCTGATCTAACCACTGGTATCTTCCGCCGTTTGTTTTATCTGCAGACACTGTTGCAGTTTTGGAAAATGTGTTTCCATCAAGAGATCTTTCTACTTCATAGTGCTTCAGGTTGCTTTCTGCTTCTACTGTCCATTCTACCAGCACATTTGCATTATTTAAAGTTGCTTTCACGTCTAAAAAAGTTACCGGCAAAACCATTGCTGGTCTGAACACGATCATAAACCTGTTGGAAGCTGCTGCTCTGGGTTGATTGCTTACAGTAAATTCAACTTTGGTTGTATTATTTAAGTTCAAAGGAGTTCTTGTTCCTGTAAAGGCGTCTACTAACCATGCCTGCATACCAGGCATGCCTAAGTCTTCAGCAATGAATTCCAGGAGATAATTTTGAGCTCTCATTCCTGTCATGTTGAAAAACAATGTATCATCGGAAGTGATTTGCTGGCGGCTTTCTACCGTCAATAGTTGTCCGGAAGAAAGGATGGAGAAATTTTCTGCACTATTCACCATTTTACGCGCATCGCGGCCATCAATATCATTGCTAAAATTACCGGCCAAAAGAATATTCCCATCAGCAAGAATTGCTTCTCCTGCACCCAAGGCATATAAAGAACTGCGTAATGAAGAGATTGCAGAAGCTGTGCCGCCACCTCTTTCCATGTTCTTTCTTAAGGAAGGAGTTTTTGAATCTTCTGTAAAGTATACCGTACCGTCCTTTTTGGTAGCCTGGACAAAAAAGGCCTGTCCGCTCTCAATAAATGTAACAGGTTCTTTACCATAACTTCCGCCACCAGGCATAGCGTAATAATTTTCACCGATTGAAAATAAGGTTTGAAAAGCACCTAAGCCATAAGTACCACCTAATTTTGGGTCCCAAACCGAAATGAACTCATCCACTCCTCCGGTCCTCTGAATTTTGTTGATATAAATTCTTGAAGCGTAAGGGTTTCCAATGGATTCCCAATGGTCACCAGCTACTTCTATGGCTTTCGTTGTTCCGGTTATAATCTCCCCTTTGGTGCGAAGTACCACCGGATTTGCAGCGCTATTAGACGTAAACACACTTCTGTCACCTCTTACCATTACCAGGTAACCCCTCTCGTTATATATTTGATCATAAGTGGTCTTCGGACCCTGATCATAAGAACCTGATTTGAAATTATATGTTTTAATAGAAGAACCTGGTGCTGTGTATAAATCAAATCCATTTTCAACCACTTTATTATAGCCTGTCGTCAATAATGTTCCGAAGCCTTTGTGATTATTGTCAATAGGTGTCTTTCCCGTTGTGTTTCCACTTTCCTGCCATGATTCATAAATAGAAGAACCGATAGTTGGTGTAGCTAATAACATCCAGGCTTTGCCGTGCTGTCCTAACGATTTATCAATCCCTGTATTAATATAGCGTTCTACAATAAAATTACCCTCAATAACATTCTCCTTCCCTACCACGCCAATATTTGCTGTACCATTGATAGTGGATTTCAGGGTGATATTATCTCCCGTTCTTAGCACAGACCTCTTAGAACCAAAGGTCAAATTTCCCGTAATATTTAAAGTATCGCCATACTCTTCACCTACTCTTAATTCTGTTTTAGTGCTTACTATTAAATTATGGATTGTTCTATTTGTAAACATTCTCCCGTTGATATTTTGACTTTCGCCTATAAATTCCAACGTTCCTTCGGAAGCATCCAAACTGTTATTTTCCTCCAACTCTCCGGAAATGGATAATTTACTTTTCACTGTAATCTTAGCCTCAGTGGTATTATATAACGAATGTACTTCCCCAAACAACCTGGCTATCACCGGATCATTTTTAGTAGCATTGATCTTAACATCTAATGTGGCAGTTGGTACCTGCCCGCAAGTCCAGTTTTTAGGATCGTGCCAATCTTCAGACTTACCCAGCCAGTTACCCGGATGGTCTACATTGATGTAACTTTCTGCATCAGCCACGAATGCGGCACATCCGGCGTTACTTTTTACTGAGATTAATTTAAACGTAGTGGACACCGCTAACTGTCCTATAGAAATGATATTATCTCCATAACCCAGCCCGGTTTTGATAAAAATATTCTTCTTATTATCTTTATAGGTTGCAGTAAATACTTCCCTGACCTGACCGTTGGCCATATTTTTAATATTGATCACTAAATCGACATTCTCTCCCTGGCAGGTGGTTCCATTTGCAGAAAGAGTGGCAGAAACTGAGGAAGTGATTTCAAAATTAAATTCTCCCGGACAGCCATAGTTATTGTCTTTAATAACAATGCGATGTCTGCCTAAAGAAAGCTCTGAAAAAGTATATTTATCATTAGTGCCTACCCAAAAGAAAGCGCCCCCGTCAATGCTAAATTGATAATCCCCTGTACTCCCTTCTCCTTTTATGGTAATTGAACCGTAAGGTTTAGAGCAGGTAGCATTTGTCAGACCAAGAACGTTTACGGTTATTGGTTTTGGCTCAACTAATATCGCTTTTACAGAAGAATAAGCTATGCAACCATTCGCATCTTTCACTATTCCACTATATATTCCTGCCGCAAGATTTTTAAAAGTACTCCCAGATTGAAAAGTTACTCCTCCGTCTATGGAAAAAGTATAGGGCGCAGTTCCACCATAGGCCTCAGCAACAATTCGGCCATCGGATTTACCTGCACAGCTAATTCCATCATCTCCATTATTATAATGTGTATCGCGTCTTAATACGTTGAGAACAACCGGCTTTACATCAGCAATCCAAACGTAAAGAGCTTCGGAAACATTTTTGTGATTGTTCGCATCGCGAACTCTTATAATAGTGTTGGCTTCACCTTTTAGGCCTGTAAGAATATTGCTATTCTCATAAGAAACACCATTGTTTTTGGAATACTCGTAAAAGCCACTTCCACCTGATGCAGACACAGTAATTTGACCGTTATTTAAGTTAGCACAACTTACATCTGATCCGTTGTAAGATTCTTTCACGGCCTTCTCAATGCGCACGTTTTGAGCAAAGGCATTTTGAACATTTACTAAATTTAATAAACTTGAAATAACAAGTAATAAAAAGATCCTCATACAATTAATTTTTTTTTGGTTAAAAAAATATTGAGGTTATTACAAAGGATGCTGTTAGAACTTTCGTCTTAACATAAAAAGGAAACTACCAGTTAGTTTTTTAAAGGAGGGATGGAGAGGATAAATTCAAATAAGGGAATTTGCCTTTGTATGGTAGACTGCGTGCAAGTTTAAATGTTCTCAATTCGTTAGGGAGTGCAAATGTACCGCTCATTTTGAGAATGCAAAACTTTTTGACAGTAATTTTACGGTTACGTTGAAGATTGAGTAAAAGTACGCAGTTTGGAGTGTTCATTCAGGTAAGATTTCCATAGATATAACTACGACAAAAGGTTGACAACTTTTGGAAAGTCGGCAACCTAAAAAACCATCCAAAAGGTTACCAAATTTTAGAAAGTTGGCAACAAAAAAAACCATTCAAGCTTTGCTCCGCAAAACTTAAATGGTTTAATTACTACGACAAAACCTAACCAAAAAAAATGAAATCCTTGATGAAAATTTATAAAAGCGAAGAATGTCTTTTTTTTTGGAAAACTACCTGTTCATCATACAAAAAACGGTTTAACGATTACCATTACCTGATCTTTAGTAAGTGGTTCATCAAATGATTCTGAGGCAGCGGCAGCAGATATCATATTTCCCCCAATATTTGTGATAGTCACTCCACCCTGGACTACGTTCTGCTCTCCGTCATAACTTTTCTGAACAGCCGGACTTGCTATGCCGCTTTGATCAAGAGTGATCCAGGGTTTCACATCCACACCGGCAGGAACCAACAGACCGGCTTTCTTACGCATATAGCGGAGATGAGCCGCATGTCTTGCCTCTACGGAATGAATCTGTAAAGCAGCAGTGAGATAATCATTGTTTGACATTAAATAAGGTGCTTGTCCTTTATAGGCACG
>JBBSSE010000057.1:0-10695 GCA_038242375.1 Chitinophagales bacterium | reverse complement strand
GAAGAGTTTCCAGATATAAAACAGACAGCAAACCACAATAAAAAACTTAACCCTAAAAATAGGATTTGTAGAAAGGCGGAATTAGTATAAATGCGTCAAGTATTATGAGGAATTTAAAAGCTTAATGGGATAAAAAGAATACATAAAAGAAATTTAATTTATTGAAATTATTGTTGCCTGCCTTATAATAAGCGTCCATTTATTTTGATTATTTATCCAGACATCTGTATATCTTCTCGTCACTGTTTTCCCCGCATCTTTCATAGCTCCCTGGGGTTTTATCATATCCTGTCCCATTACAACAGCCATATCTTTTATGAAAGTTATTGTTTCAATCATTTTTTTGCTGTAGGCTACATCTAATTTTCCTGAGCGGGCCATTCGCTTTATATCCTCTAATGTCACGGTGCGGTTTATCGGAGCATTCACTATAAGTTTTGGTGAGAATAATTGGTATAGAGTTGTAGTATCTTTTTTTACCCAGGATTGCCCTTCCAAATCTTCCAGTTTACGGATTTCTTTCTCTGCATTTTTTTGTGCAAAAGAGGAATTTTGGCATAAAACTGAGGAGATCACTAAAATTAGTTTTACTATCTTTTTCATTTGAAATTTATTATGAGTTGATTTAATTGTTTGTTTGTATTTATCGTTTTTCTTTGAGTCTAAGAAAATAATTGTTGGGCACTAAACACTCCACAAATACCACAGGCATGTTACGTTAAATTCTCAAAAGAGTACCTGGCGGCCATTTTTAGATTATAAAGGAATTCAGCGGTTAAAATTAAATAATTGGGATAGAGAAAAATAGTAAAAATCCGACAAGTATTATCAGTTTCCAGTACTATACTTAATTTGTCTAAGTGAGATATCGATGATAAGCCTCATTACAAAACCATTGATCCCGGACCTTTATTCTTTGCTACTTTTTAATCTACAGTTATCAGTGCTTTGATAAATTTTCAATGGAAACATTATATTCATGTTTGTTTGCATCGTAATGTACCTGGTAATTTAATGGGTAATAACCTGGTTTTTGAAATGCTGCCGGTTGTTTTACAGGCAAGGTTATATCGGTTTTAGTATCCAGGAATGCTTTGGAGATCATGGGTTCTACAAATAGCATTTTCGATTTGTAGAATCCGTAGACAAAAGTGTGGGTAAACATAGTTCCATGATATTCAGAAGATAAAGAATCTGTCCAGTGAACACCCATATTTGGTACCGCCATAATGCCTGAAGAATAATCTGTAGGAATATACTGGGGATCGACGGGAGTCATATCAGGGCCGCCTGTCACAGTCATTAATTCATCCATCCCAACAACAAAAAAGTGAAAATCAAAATGTGGAAAACCGTAGATTGGTAGTGGCGCATGTCCGGTAGGATTCCAGTCAATTTCCATATGTTCAAAACCCGTACCTGCGGCTTCTTTAGGTGGATCAAGCATCACCATGTATTGGGGAGCTCCCACCGGTAAGTTCTCTAACATAGTTTCAGAAAAATTGAAACCCATAGACATAGGCATCCCGGCATTATCTAAAGTGACATAGGAACGTACTGTTCCATTACCAAGGCTAGACTCATTGCCGTAAAATGTGCCGGCTTTTGAAATTGAGTCATTTTTTTTACATCCTGAAAGAAAAATGAAAACGCCAAACAGGGCTAAAATAATTGTTGTCTTTTTCATGATAAATTGATTTATTGTTCACCTAAAATTAGGTGGCAACCTTTTGCATTAAAAGAAATTCAGATGAAAAGAAACATTCAGCATTTATACAGCGCTATTTAAATTACTAACAGCTTATGCCCCTTAATAGAGTAGTTGGTATGCAAAAGATGGTCGTTTGTCTATATTTCCGGAGAAATTATTTCGATGATTTTAAATTGCATAAATTTGATTATTCATACTATTATATGAAAACTATTTACAGTAACCGGAGAAAAAAGGTAGTACAAATATTACTTCATCTGTTATTCTGGATGATGATAGTTACTTATTTTGCTTGGGGATTCGGTTTTGGTGTTAATTACAAAGCTTCATTTTTAAATGCTTCCTTTTATTTACCCGGATTTATTCTTATCGTTTATTCACTTGTCTATTTTTTAATACCCCGGTATTTAATTAATAAAAAGTATTTCCAGTTTTTTGCAGGATTACTCTTTGTTCTTGGTATTTGCTTAGCTTATTCATGGCTTTTGCAACTAGAAATTTCTGCTAAGTCAGCGTTTTCGGGATATACCATGAGCACAGGGCGTAGTTTATTGCCCTATATTCACATTGCAGGAATTGCCATTTCAATTAATTTATTAAATTATTGGTATCAGCAAAAACAGAAAACAATAGAAGCCCAAAAAGAAAGAATGGCCGCAGAGTTAGATTTATTAAAATCACAAATACATCCGCACTTTTTATTCAACACGTTGAATAATTTATATGCTTACACATTAGAAAATTCAGAAAAAGCACGTGAAATAATTTTGAAACTTTCTAACCTGCTTCGGTTTATGATTTATGAAAGTAGTGCCGCCTATATTCCTTTAGATAAAGAAATTTCACTTTTACAACAATATATAGAACTGGAGCAATTGCGTTATTCCGATCGCCTGGATATTTCCTTTACCATTAATGGAGATCTGAATAATAAACAAATTGCTCCGTTATTGTTACTGCCATTCTTAGAAAATGCTTTTAAGCATGGAATAAGCCACCAGCTTGATCAATGCTGGATCAGTTTCGATTTACGTTTATCCGGTTCTTTCCTTTATTTCAAATTAATCAACAGCAAGGATAAAGATGAAACATCCGGTTTTACTGAAGTATCCGGAATTGGCCTGCAAAATGTAAAAAGAAGATTGGAGCTTTTATACCCGGGAAGATACAAATTAGAGACTTTGGAGAAGGAAGAAATTTTTATCGTCAATCTTGAACTTCAGATAGAGGAAATTAAAGATTCAGAAAAAACGAATGATTCTAAATTAAACAAAATAAATCAGAAGTATGATTTGGAAATGCTTAATAGTTGATGATGAGCCACCAGCTTTAAAGATCATTAAAAGTTATATTGACATAGTAGAAAATCTATCTATTGTAGCTTCATGCAGTAATGCCTTTCAGGCAATGGAAATTCTTAGAAAGGAAAAAGTCGATTTGCTTTTTCTGGATATTCAAATGCCAAAATTAACCGGAATTGGTTTCATAAAAACTTTGGCTCATCCACCGAAAATTATTTTTACTACTGCTTACAAAGAATATGCTGTTGATGCTTTTGATCTTGATGCGGTTGATTATTTATTAAAGCCGATTTCCTTGGAACGCTTCCTAAAAGCTGTTAATAAAGTTACTAATTTAAATACTGTTACTGAACAGATTATGGCCCCTTCAAAGCAAGGTTTTTTATATTTTAGGTCCGAAAGAAAAATGGTGAAAGTTTTTTTAGATGATATGGTGTATATAGAAAGTCTGAAAGATTATATCAGGATCCATCGGCATGCGGATAAACCTTTAATCGTAAAGCAATCCATCTCCACAATAGAAGCCATGCTTCCGTCTGATCTTTTTTTACGCATACACCGGTCTTTCATCATTTCAATAAGTAAAGTAACTGCATTTACACCTCATGATGTGGAAATAGGCAATATTGAAATTCCCATCGGAAGACAGTACAATGCAAATCTAAAAAGGTTGTCTTGAGTTGATATATTTCAAAAATGAAATACCAATTTTACTGTTCCGCAGCTTATGTTTTTAAATGAAACAGTGATTCGTCCTAAATAACAAAACACTATTCCATTTTTTTTAAAATCATTCTTGCTTTCTCATTACCCGGATTAAGTTCCAAAGATTTTTTGAAGGCTTTCATAGCTTCTTCTTTTCGGTCAAGTTTTAGAAGTGCATCTCCATAGCTGTCGTACGTATTCCAGGAATTTGGATAAAATTCAATGTTTAATTGGAAGATTGTCGAAGCATCTTCATTATGACCTTGTTGCATTAATGCATAACCGAAAGCGTTAATGCCCAATTCACTGACATTATAATCGGAATTGCTGCCCTTCATTCTTTCCTGCTTTATAAAATCCACCGCTTCAATTATTGGTTGTCCTCCTTTATAAAATGTAAGAATCCCCTTTCCTCCCCCTATCCAATACATCACCTTTTGCCAATAGGTAACCAATCCATCCGGGCTTCTCTTAATGATTTTGTTGTATTCTTCAAATTCATTTTCCGACGGAAATGAGTTCGTCATTTGTTGCCATAATTTATACCGCCTTATCAACTCGGGTTTAAACCTTTCATCTACCAAACCAGGTACGCCGTTCACTTCTTCCTGTCGTGGAAACGATTTGTAAAAAACGAAACCAGTAAATACTTTTTCATTCGTAAGAGTAGAATCCTGCATGGACATATTCTCAAAACGTTTATGTTCTAAAGGAGATCCTTTTATATCAAATCCTTTATCATCCACGCCTAAAAGCTCGAAGGCAGCATCCAGCTTACCTTTGAGAATGGGCAAGGTTTCCGGCAAACCTGACATGGTTGAATTCATGTTTAGAAGGCTTTCAGAATTTAATAACACATTCACAGCTTTGCTTCCGAATTTTTCAAAAATATAGGAAGCAGCAGATTTCGTGTTGATATTGCCGAGGGTCCAAATGCCCCTCGTTGCATGTGCTGAATTCAGTATGACAAAATATTTCTTGCGTTTGGCAGTCGTTGCATCAATCTTTGAAATGTACGTAACAATATTGTTACCCATTACCGAGTCTCTTCCGACTTGTACAGATTCGTTTGCGATATTAGAAATGACATCCTGTACCGTTTTGATTTCATTCCAGTTAATGGAAATATCAGATGGATGGAGTTTCATTTTTTGCTGCGCGGGTAGTTTCTTATTAATCTGGTATAGTCTGGTAAGCAAAAAGTGCTGGTTATATCTATTCCAAAGT
Organism: Chitinophagales bacterium; assembly: GCA_038242375.1. GTDB lineage: Bacteria > Bacteroidota > Bacteroidia > Chitinophagales > Chitinophagaceae > Ginsengibacter. The sequence goes on along the minus strand of JBBSSE010000057.1, from coordinate 5,751 downwards.
GGATACCATGACGCGTTGCGCTGAATTTCAAAAGCTTTTTTATTACTTTGTTCCTGCAATAGATTTTCGGAAAGCAGGTAGTTGTTTATTTTGTCGTCAAAATTGCTACCACCCAATTCCATGAATATATCTCCAACCTGGTTATAAAATCTGCTGTCGGAAAATAGGTCAGTTAACAGTTCGTATTGTGTGAGTTCATCATGTTGCCTTTCACAAAAAATGACTATATCATACCGGTTAAATAAACTGATGATGTAATCTTTCGCAGAAAGACTTTGCTTCTCTAAAAAATGGACATAGGTAGCTATAGAATCCGGAATTAAAACAGGTTGAGCGTTTAAAGTTAGAAAACCGCTTATTACTAAAATCAAAGTAATGAAAAGATTTTTCATATCTTCTTTTTATAAATATCAAAATAAATTGTGCATACTACCGGACTTATTTTAGTATTGCATGGAAAAAACTTTAGGCTTTAGCAAACTTTTCCCATTAATCATCTCCATCTATTTTAAAGGTTGAAAATCCGGGTGACCGGTCTGCCATAAAACGAATGCATATTGATTAGCAAAATTCGCATAGGTCACATTTTTTTCTTCCGTAAAATGCCCGTTGTCATAATTTATTTTCAATAAAACTGGTTTCCCGGAACTTGAAGCATTTTGAACCGCTGCAGCAAATTTCCCTGGCTGCCAGGCCACCACACGCGGATCATTCCAACCACCAACAGCAATTACCGCTGGATATTTTGTCCCTTCAACAACATGCTGCATGCCATCCATTTCATAGAGAGCTCTGCATTCAATGCTATCGGTTACGGTTCCAAATTCAGGAATATTAACGGGCCCATTTGCGCTAAATTCCAGGCGCATAGCGTTTGCACAGCCTACATTACAAATTGCTGCTGCAAAGAGATCGGGACGTTCTGTTATAGCACGGCTGATTAAAATTCCTCCGGCGCTTGTGCCTGTACCAGCAAGTTTCGGGGGTGAAGTATACCCTTTATCAATCAAATATTCTGCGCAGCTAATAAAATCCTGCCAGGTATTGTGCTTCGTAGTTTTAAAACCTGCTTTGTACCAGGACTCGCCTTTTTCGCTCCCGCCGCGCACATGTGGCACTGCAATAACAACATTTTTAACGGCAAGGGAATTTTCGAACAAATTAAAATAAGGCACCATGCTGCTACCATATGCTCCATAACTATCCATCAGGCAAATATTGGATCCATCCATTTTAATTCCTTTTTTATGTATGATAGAAAGTGGAATCATGACCCCATCATGACCTCTAACCTCTACTTCTTCTGCTACTAAATCATTATAAGCCGCCGGGTAAACTACGGGTTTGTTAAATCTGCTTGGCACAAACTCATCAGTATCTGCATTGTACTCAAATTCTGTCAATGGTTTATTCCAGGATGTAATTATTATTAAGCAATTATTTGATTTTGTATCTATACTCCATATATAAGCTGTCCCCGAAAACGGAAGTTTTATATCAGTTGTTTTTTTTGTTTTGAAGTTATATTTTGATACCGAACTATTAATGCCGTCGCTGAAAGTTGTGAACATATAATCCCTGGAATAAGCAAGCGCTTCAATCGTTTTATCTGTTTGTTCAGCAACAATGGTTGCAGCATCATTCCAGTCAGGGTTTTTTAAATTAGTTGCGACTACTTTATAGTTCTTAGCATTATTGTAAGTAATAGCATATAGATCATCATCCTTTGCAATGATCCCTCTTACAATTTTATCTGCTGGCGTGGATAGTACTTTCCAATTTATTTTAGAAGAATTAAATTCACTTATGGGCGCATAATACGTCTTCAGTTCATTCTGAACACTACTTTCGCCGGAAAAAATATAATTTTTTGAATCTTCATTTAAAAAAGCATAGGGATAAACGCCGGGATTTATTTTCAATTCCGGGTAAACTGCATTGCTAAAAAAATCTTTATCATTATTTACATCACTGCCAAGAGTATGAAGTTTTGTTTTAGAATTTAAGCGTGATAAGGGATCTTTACTGTCCGCTGACTTTATCCAGGAATATAAAAAAGAATTGTTATCAAATGTCCAGCTTGAAAATTCTGCAGGGTAAAGAGAGTCTTTCAAAAATTGCCTGGAGTCCACGTCCAGAATTTTTATAACAGGTAGTTCAGCCCCTTTCTCTGCATATTCAATTGCTAATTTTTTTCCATCAAAACTCGGTGTTATCCTTTGAACAGAAAGCGTTTTTCCGGGAATATAAGTTATAGGATCAAACAGTAATTGCTCTTCTCCATCTAAACCTTCTCTGAAATAAATTTTTCCTACATTTTCAGCAGCCAGGGTTTTGCGATAAAATAATCGGCCACTTTCATAACCTTGTATATTTATTGTAGAGGGTCGCAGTTTATTAAGTTCTTCCCATTCCTTAATAAGCGCATCTCGTCCGTTTAATGTATTTAAAATGGAATCAGTATAATTTGCCTGCTCCTTAAACCATGTTTGCACACTGGGAGTTTCAATATGTTCTAACCATCGATAAGGATCGTGATAGGTGATTCCGAAATACGTATTGGTACTATCAACTGTTTTCGTTGCCGGATAATAATATTGTGCAGTTAGGGATCCAAATAAAATAACTGCTAAGAGAATCATGCTAAGTCTTTTCATATTTCGTTGTTTAAAATAACTATATTATAAAATCTTATTTCTTAAACAATTCAGATATTCACTATTCGTTTTCGTGGGGGTTACAAATAATGGTAATAATCATTTTTCAAAACTGTTCAATATTAGAAAACAATCTGGCTGATAACTTCAAAACCGGAGGATTCATAGCGTGTTGTTTGACCAGAAATCACCTATATCGCTGATATAAATTGAAGACGTAATTTTCATCAGGGTGTTTCTTCTTTTCTGTAACACGTTCATTAATAGCTACCGAGTCTGTGGCGATGGTTTGAGAAGTTTTTGTAGTAAGGAAACTGCTTATTCCTAAAATACAAGTAAAATAAATTTTTGCCAATAAAATACAAAGGATAATGCAGGATCCAACAATCAATAAAACGATTCCTTGCATTTTGATAGACTGTTTCATAATTTTACTTTTTTTAATGATTGGAGAATCTGCTCCATTTACTGTTCGGATTTTTGCAGCATAAGTATCAGATGGAAATCATGGGATTGGAAATACAGAAGGGCGCTTTTTTTTATTTTAATTCAAGATCTTCATGTTGCCGGATTCACATAAAAGAATTCACCTTTCCTATAATTTAAAGCATTCTTTGAAATCAAAAGTAGAACAATGAAATAACGGGAAATAGTAAAAATGCGACAAGTTTTATTAGTCACTAATACGGCTAATATAGTTTTCCTCTAATAAGGGTACGTGTTTAAATAACGAGGACGGAGCCTCTCCGCAAAATCTTTTAAAGTCTTTGATCAGATGCATTTGATCAAAATAACCGGATTGGTGGGCAACAGAGATCCACTTCATAGATGGATATTTCAACTTCAATTCGAGGGCATTATTAAAGCGGGAGATACAACAAAGCTGTTTCGGGGACATACCTGTTTCATTGGTAAAAACGCGTTCGAAATTTCGCATACTCATGCAGGTATAAAGTGCGAGTGCATCAATGTTTACCAGGCCGGCATTTTTTGTGATCAGGTTTGCTGCAATAGTAATACGGTCTTTATAATCATCGGGTCTTTTTTTGTTTAAATAAAGAAGAAGCCAGTCATTGGCCAGCTTAGCCATGGCTGACGGGCTTTCTGCCTCAGACAACTGCTCGTGCAACAATTTCAAATCTGAATTAAAGACGTCGCCACTCCATACTATCCGGTCCGCTATCTCAAGAGGCGAAACATTAAACAGAGTATAAAACCCATGTGGCTGAAAAATAATTTGCAGGAATGCATATTTGCCATTGAAGGTCATATCTCCATTATATTGTGTGGACATGCCCACCACATCGCAATTCTTCCCTCTTTTTAATACCTTACCTGTGCTGTGATCCGTCAAAGAAGCGGGAACGTCTTTGAAGAAAAAAATGATATTCGTATCATGTGATGCGTGCCATGGCTTTATCAAATCTGTACCTTGGGTATCAAATTCACGGTAGGCATATGCGTGAATAAAGGGTGCCAGTACCGGCGATGGGGCGAATTCTGAAGTGGTGATCATACTTCGTATATAAATTCAATCGAAATCAGAAGTAATTTACGAATAATCCCAATGTTATTATTCATTTATATAACAGCACCAGAAAAGTAATTAAGATTCTCGTTTATTATATTTTAATTGTACAAATACGATCAAAATTCCTATTAATACAAATAAGGATATCCTCATCCATATATTCGGACTAACTCCCATGAAGTCGATCACAATGAATGCAAGAATTATTAAAACGGCAGCAACGATTGAATTCGAGAGTTTTTTCACCATAATCATTTTTGGTTTACGGAAATTAAGGTATCAATTTTACAATCTAGAAGTATAGACTACTTCTCAATAATCCTTTTTTTCTGATTTCGAATCTTTTAATGAAATACCAAATACAAAAGCAGAACACAAAGCACTAACCATGGAAAGTATCCATCCGGTTCTTTGCAGTGATGATCCATCAATGGTAAAAATACCTACCAGAAAAAAGGAAAAACTGCTATGGAACAGAGAAAAAAAGCACTTCTAATATCTTTTCTTATAAATTTTTTTCATGGTTAAATTTATTCATTGTTGATAAATCAATTTCTTATATTTCACTATTTAGTTCTGCTCAGCAGGAAAGAACGATTGATTTAAAACCGATATGAAAGTTAATCATAAAATCAATTGAAAGTCATTTGTATTGTACAATAATGGCATCTAACCGATGGGGAAAGCACTCCAAACCAAAATTTGAAAGCATTTCAATTGTAATCTAAAACCCCACATAAATCCCATCAGTCTCCAATCTCACAGGGTATATTTTCAGGAGATATTCATTGAACGGATCACGGCCATGCTTTAGGTTAAAGCGGTAATTATGCACACAACAGGTAATATTTCCCCGGAAATCCAGTTCTCCCTTCTCTACCAGGTTTGCACCGGCATGTGGACAGGTGGCGGCAAAGGCTCTTAGCCCATCCGGAGTTTTAGCGATGCAGATTTTTTTAGCTGCCAAATCAATTTCAGCAATCCCGTTCTCTAAAAAAGAGATCTCATCTATGCGGTTGGCAATTTTTTCCCATTGATATTTTTTATCGTACTCCATATCTCAATAAAAGAACTCCGCTTTATAAGGATATTTCTTTTGGTAGATATCACGAACCTGGTTCAAAACTGTCTGGCGCAATTCATCAATGTGTGTTTTTTCCGTAGCGGACATAAAAACACAATTTCCCTGTGTTTGTTCCATCCATTTCGTTTCCAGATCTTTCAGCAATTGCTCTTTTATTTCCGGCTCTAACCATTCATCATAGGTGTTCTTTTCATACAAGTCCATTTTATTAAAAATGGTAATAATGGGCTTGTCATCGCTCTTTAAATCGTGCAATGTCTTGTTCACTACAGCCAATTGCTCCTCATAACGTGCATGAGAAATATCAACTACGTGCAACAGAATATCTGCCTCACGTACTTCATCCAATGTACTTTTAAAACTTTCTACAAGATGATGGGGTAGTTTTCTGATAAACCCTACCGTGTCGCTTAAAAGGAAAGGAGTATGCCCGATAACGACTTTACGGGTAGTAGTATCCAGGGTGGCAAATAATTTAT
>JBBSSE010000056.1:0-10750 GCA_038242375.1 Chitinophagales bacterium | reverse complement strand
CTTATTGGATTCCTTCTATTTAATGCGGTTCTTTGGTCCGCGTATTTTGGCGTTTTTGGCTCGCTTCCTTCCCTCCAGGAATTGGAAAATCCTCAAGCCAACCTTGCATCCGAAATATATGCAAATGACGGAACTACTCTCATGGGTAAAATTTATGCTGAAAACCGTGTTTCCGTAGATTATAAAGATATTGCTCCGGCTGTAATTGATGCGCTTGTAGCAACAGAAGATGAGCGTTTTTACACCCATTCCGGTATCGACGCGCGCGGACTTGCCCGTGCTATTTATGGTTTGGGTAAAGATGGAGGTGGAAGTACCATCACGCAACAATTAGCCAAAAATATCCTGAACCAGGGAAAAGGAACAATGCTAAGAAGAGGAATAGATAAGATCAAAGAATGGATCGTAGCCCTTAAACTGGAAAGAAATTTCACCAAACAGGAAATCATCACTTTATACCTCAATCGTGTATCCTGGTTAAATGTATATGGAATCCGGAATGCAGCGAGGGTTTATTTTCAGAAAGAACCGGGAGCACTTACCATCGATGAATCTGCTTTGCTGGTAGGTATGCTGAAAGGCCCCGGTCAATATGATCCTGTGAGACGGCCTGAATCTGCTCTGGCAAGAAGGAATATTGTGCTGGATCAATTGGTTCGAAATGGCAAACTGGAAGCTTCCGCAGCGGAAAAATTTAAGAAAAAACCGCTCGATATTAAATATAAAAAGCTGGATGAAAACATGGGAATCGCTCCCTATTTCCGCAGCGTATTATCCAAAAAATTAGATGAATGGTGTAAATCGAATAAAAATCCAAAGACAGGAAATTATTATGACCTATACCGGGATGGATTGAAAATATATACCACGATCGATCCTAAAATGCAGCTATACGCAGAAGAAGCAGTTATAAAGCATATGGCCAATATGCAGCAAACATTTAATCGCCAGGTGAGTAAAAATATCTGGAAAGGACAGGAAACAATCCTGAACCGTGCTATGAAAGAAAGTGAACGCTGGCGTACTATGAAAGAAAACGGTTCATCCGATGAGGCCATCAAACAATCTTTTAAAGTGCCGGTAAAAATGAAAGTGTTTGCCTGGAATGCAAAGCGTGAAAAAGATACCACAATGACTCCCCTGGATTCTATTAAGTATTCCAAACAAATGATGCAGACCGGATTCTGTGCCATGGATCCTGTGTCCGGGGAAATAAAAGCCTGGGTTGGAGGAATTGATTTTAAGTGGTTTAAATTTGACCACGTAACTACAGCCCGGCAGGTAGGCTCTACCTTTAAACCGATTCTCTACACGCTTGCACTTACAGATGCCGGCCTTACTCCGGATAGTTATATCGGAGGAAAAACCATTACCCTTGCAAACAAAACTATTTCCGGTGGCGGAGGTACGATGGCGTATTGTTTGGCAAAATCAATTAACGTAGCGGCTTATGACCTGATGCAGCGGATTGGCCCTAAAAAAACAGTTGAGTTTGCGCATAGCATTGGTATTCAAAGTAATATTCCCGAGGTACCCTCTATCGCACTTGGTTCAGCCGATATCAAACTAATCGAAATGCTGCGTGCTTATACCATGTTTCCGAACAGGGGTTTCAGCACCGAACCGATATTCCTGAGTCGTATTGAGGACAAAAACGGCAATGTACTGGAAACTTTCCAGGCCGAAACCAAACAGGTGATCAGTGAAGCAGACGCCTATGCCATGGTAAGAATGATGGAAGGAGTTGTCGATTTTGGAACAGCAGGTTCCATGCGCTGGAAATATGGAATTAATAGTATCATGGGTGGAAAAACGGGTACGACAAATGATAATACGGATGGTTGGTTTATAGGATATACTCCTCAACTCCTTGCCGGTGTTTGGGTAGGAAATGATGATCCGTTTTTAAAGATTTCCCAGACAGGAGGAGGTAATCAAATGGCTATGCCGGAATTTGCCTACTTCTTAAAAAAAGTATATGAAGATAAAACGCTTGGAATAGACCCCAAAGCAGATTTTGAAAAACCCGCAGAATTGAAATCCGATCCGATTTATGCTGATCAGAATTTTTCAAATATAATCAAGCACGGACAGGGAAATGAATTCTCTGACGACCAGGGAAATGGCGATGCTGATGATTATGGAGCATCCAAGGGAGTGCCTGTAGAATCAGATTTTGATGAACATCCCAAACCGGTGGAAAAAGCAAAAAGTCCTGGAGATAAGGGGTTTACCGGTCCAATAAACCCATACGCGGAACCAAAAAAGGATACCACAAAAAAGGCTAATCCTAAAAAGGATGAAAAAGCGAAAGGCTCCACCATTGAAATCCGGAAACCATCCAAACCAGCCAATGATTATTAATGCCTGTTACTAAGATAAAAATAAATAGCAAAAGCCATGACTATCACGAGTGCTACTGCTATCCCGATCGAAAGCCAACTGATTTGTTTTTTTAACGGAGGAACGCCTGCTCTTTTCAATTCGGGTGGTTCTACATCGTCGTAATCTGCTTCGTATTTCATTTCATTTTGTTTGTCTGCCATGATGATTGTTTTGAGTTTAGTTATTAGACTATAAATAATATGCCAGTTTGGAGTTTCGGAGTTCGAAGTTTGTAGTTTGTAGTCTTTAGTTTACAGTTTTCAGTTTACAATTTTTAGAATTCGTGTAATTCGTGCTTTAAATTCGTGTTTAAACTTTCTAATCAGGTCTTCCCTTAATAGATTTTATTATAATTAATCATTTCCATAACCCTGAAAGAATGAAATGATTAATGTATCATTAGCCTCCTATGAAACCAACCCGAAGGGGTGACAGAATGTTTAGTCAAAACGGCAAGAGATTTTTATTAAAAGCAGCGAATTGCACTTTTTTGATAAAGACATTAGCACAAGAACTGACCAAAGATTTTGATTCAGGTTTTTCTGTAAGACAATTACATAACTTTAAGCAGTTTTATAATGAATGTCCAATTGCGCGCGCACTGCGCGCGCAATTGGACAGGACGTAATACCGCTTGTTGTTAAGTGTTGAAAACCAAGACAAAAGAGACTTTTACATTGAAGAAACCTATAAAAATAATTGGAGAGAAAGGCAATTGGAAAGGAAAAGTGATGGACAGGTTTCAGATATTTTAAATCTAAATTGATTTTCTATGAATAAAGATATTTCATCCACATTAATAAATAATATACGGGACTTAATATTTAAGGCGCAGGAAAATGCGGTTCGCGCAATTAATAAGGAACGGGTAATCTTATATTGGAATATTGGAAAACATATCATTGAAGAAGAACAAAAAGGGAAAGAAAGAGCGGAGTATGGTAGTTTTTTGATAAAGACAATAGCGCAAGAACTCACCAAAGATTTTGGTTCAGGGTTTTCTGTGAGGCAATTAGAAACTTGTAGGCAGTTCTATAATGAATTTCCAATTGCGCACACACTGCGTGCGCAATTGAATTGGTCTCAATATAAACTTTTGATAAGAATTGACAATCAGGATAAAAGAGACTTTTACATTGAAGAAACCTGCAAAAATAATTGGAGTGCAAGTTAATTGGAAAGACAGAGTGATGGATTAATAGCGGAATTTTAAATCTAAACTGATTCTATATGAATAAAGATATTTCATCCACATTAATAAATAATATACGGGCCTTAATATCCAAAGCGCAGGAAAATGCGGTGCGCTCAATTAATAAGGAACGGGTACTACTATATTGGAATATTGGAAAACATATTGTTGAAGAAGAACAAAAAGGGAAAGAAAGAGCGGAGTATGGTACTTTTTTGATAAAGACAATAGCGCAAGAGCTAACCAAAGATTTTGGTTCAGGTTTTTCTGCAAGACAATTACAAAACTTTAAGCAGTTTTATAATGAATTCCCAATTGTGCGCGCACTGCGCGCACAATTGAACTGGACTCAATACCGATTGCTCTTACGAGTTGATAATCAAGATAAAAGAGTCTTCTACATTGAAGAAACCTGCAAAAATAATTGGAGTGCAAGGCAATTGGAAAGACAAATTAACAGCCGCTTTACGAAAGACTTTTATTGAGTAACGATAAGGAAAAAGTCTTAGCTGTTGCAAAAAACGAAGCCCATCCGGAGAATCCACGGGAAATCATCAAGGACCCTATGATTTTAGAATTTTTAGGATTAAAACCTCAAGCCAGCTAATATGAAAAAGATTTGGAGGAAGCCTTAATTACCAATATTCAAACATTTTTACTGGAATTAGGAAACGGGTTTTCCTTTGTTGCACGCCAAAAAAGAATACAATTAGAGGACGATGAATATCGTATTGATTTAGTTTTTTACAACCGGCTGTTACGTTGTTTGTATTGATAGATCTTAAAACCCACAAAATAACCCACGAGGATATCGGGCAGTTACAAATGTTTGTGAACTATTATGACCGAATTGAAAAACAAAAAGATGAAAATCCAACGATAGGAATTTTGCTCTGTGCCGATAAAAATGATACAATGGTAAAATTCGCATTACCAGAAGACAATAAATCTATATTGGCCAGTAAATATCAACTCTACCTTCCTACAGAAAAACAAATGTTGGAACAGCTAAAAAGTAATGACGATATCGAACTGATGAATGATGAATGAATGAATGAATGGAAAAATAATTTAAAAACAGGAATTCCCGAAGGTGACTAATATTAAAATATGAATTTAGCAACTGAATATTGAAATGAATATTAGGTGGTTTGGATGATCGTGCGGAATTAAGGCGCGGGTCACTGGTTGGATTTGTTTCCGTTCTTTCAGAAGTGCTATTTGTTGCTATTTGATGTTGAAATTGCTTAGGGCCGGCTGGCATTTGGGCAGATTGGATATGTATCCAGAATAAGATTATATCACCTACCATCCTGGATTTTGATGACCAATCAATGCCTGATTAGCATCCAGATCTTCCTGTGGAATTGGGAAATAATAATCCCTCGCTGCATTAAAAACGCGGCTGTCGCCAACAGTAATATGGTTCGGATTCGAAAAAGTAACTTTACCGGTGGTCATATCCACTTTCCCCGGACGAACACCATATACAGAGCCATTCAAAACCTCCGGTCCGATCTTCCAACGCTTGATATCATACCATCTCAAACCCTCAAACGCAAATTCAACCCTTCTTTCATTGCGCAGTATTTTTCTTAAACCTGCCTGATCCATAGTGGTAACGTTTGGCATACTAACTCTTGCCCGTACTCTGTTGATTGCTGCTGCTGCCAAACCGAGGTCTTTGTTTTGCTCTATCAGTGCCTCCGCATAAGTAAGCAATACTTCCGGGTAGCGGATCACAATAAAATTAAGTCCTTGTGCATCTGCCGGGTCATGGTTCGGCAGGTCGGCCACCGGAGCACAATATTTTCTTAAACAATACCCTGTGCGGGATCGGTTTCCTTTGGAGGAATTATAATATTCATCCGGACCAACGGGTTCAAGGCTATTAAAGATCCGGTCATTCCATTGCTCACCCGGGTAAATGATAGAAGCATAAAACCGGGGATCCCTGTTTTCATACGGTTTATCAGCATTATAGGTTGGATCTTCTGATATAGACTTTCCATTTTTTGTTTGATAGGCATCTACAATGCTTTGTGTAGGATTTACGGAATTCCAACCGCCCTCTTCCACCGTATATAAAGCGTCGATCCATGAGCCCCAGGTAGGTGGTAAATAGGTCACTTCTAATAGCACTTCTCTATTCCTTAATGGGTCCGCCTGGTTTTGTTCCCAAAAAAGGCCCTCATAATTATTATACAAATCATAAATACCGAGGTCCATAACGGACTTACTGTCTTTTTCGGCATTCACGAAATCACCCATAAATAACTCCACGCGTGCTTTTAGAGCCAGGGCCGCCCCTTTGGTAACTCGTCCTCTTTCAGCAGCAGGTCTGTTTAGCGGCAGAGCGGTCGCCGCGGCCTGTAATTCGGTTGTAACAAAATCTGCAATTTCCGCCTCGGAACTCCTTGGAATAGAATTCTCTTCTCCATAGCTCAGCACAGTTTTTACAAGAGGTACACCACCAAAAAACATCAGTTTTCTCGCATAATTGAATGCCCGTAAAAACCGTACTTCCGCCTTCATGATTTCTTTACTTTCGTCGCTCATGGGTACTTTATTCACATTTTCCAGGAAATAGTTGGCGTTCCGGATACCTATATAATTAAAATAGGTTCTGTATAAATCCACATACCTGCCTGTCAGGGAAGGCGTAGCTGTTCCCAAAGCAATGAAGGAGGTAAGTTGGTTTGTGAAAGGGCAATAAGCATTATCTGTAATATCGTCCAGCAGGATGGTATTGCCGTCCTCAAAAAAGCCACTCATTTTATTATACTGGTAAACCGCTGCGAGATACTGTATGGTGGCCTGTTCGGAAGTAAAGAAATTGCCTGAGGAATACGCATCTTCCGGTACTCGTTCCAGCTTTACACATGAAACAAAATTCAGTGAAAGGAGAGATGCCAATATGATTGTGTACTTTTTCATTTTCTTCGTTTGATTGTGATTAAAAGGTAACATCAATACCCAGGGTGTATATTTTCACTAACGGGAATCCGGAAGTGGGACTGCTCACTTCAGGATCTATTCCGAGATCCCGCGGAAGCTTCGAAACGGTATATAGATTTTGCCCGGACAGGTATATTCTTGCATTCCCTATTCCAATCGTTTTAGTAACATTTTCCGGAATAGAATAATATACCCTCAGGTTTTTTAATCTAACATAGGAAGCATTAAATAAAAACAGGTTGGATGAATAAGTAGAATTAATCGAATTGGTTACCGATGTTCTGGGCAGCCTGGTACCATAGTTATTTTCATCGACCAAAGGATTATAAGAATTTTTTATGGTCCAGTTTGTAATGCCGTAGCCGCTGCTAAAGCCATACCCGGTACTGGCCCCCAAATACAAATAATTTCCCGCGGCACCCTGAAACATCCCTGCGATACCAATTCCTTTATAAGACACATCAAAGTTTAACCCATAAAACCACTTAGGAGTACTATTTTTATCTATCATGACTTTATCGGTGGAATTTACAATTCCGTCTTTATTCAGATCCACAATGATCTGATCTCCATATTTCTGACCATTTAATAGCTTGAAAGCCGGATCAAGAAATTCTTCTTTGGTTACAAGGCCGTCATTTACATACAAATAATAGGCATTTAAAGGTTTTCCCACCACGTTTTTAGTTACACCGGAAGCCGCTAAATCAATACCTCCTAAATCCAGGAGTTTATTGGTCATGTAACTGAAATTACCATTCAAACTATAAGAAAAACCGGATGAGGTTGTATTATGATAACCCAATTCCACTTCAACCCCGTAATTTCTCATTTTACCAATGTTGGCAACATAGTCCTTAGCGCCGTTTACAGAGGATACTTTTTTAGTCATCAGCATGCCGCGGGTAGTTTTATCAAAATAACCAACACTAAAATTCACTGCTCTTTTGAAAAGTGACCCTTCGAGGGCAATGTCAAGAATAGAGGTTCTTTCCCATGTAAAGGTATTATTGGGATCCTGTACAATCGTCATAGGGTTGATCAACTGACCACCGAAAACATAATATAACGGCCCCCAGTATGCGGGATCATTCGCGGGGCCAACTATGGATTGATAGGGATAATAAAGTTGGTTATTATCCGCGCCGGGTATATTCTGATTTCCCAACACACCATAACTGCCCCTCAACTTCAATTCAGAAAACGTGCTTTTCAAGGATTGCATAAAATTCTCTTCGGATAATCTCCAGCCTACAGAAGCAGATGGGAAAAATCCCCAGTTATTTCCCGGAGACAAGCGGGAAGATCCGTCTTCGCGCGCATTCAGTTCCAGCAGATACCTTCTTTTGTAATCATAGTTAATTCTGCCAAAAACACCCATGATACCCCAATCATAGGAAATACTACTGTTATCGAGGCCGGTAGCCGAGCCCAATTGCAAACTACCGGAACTATTATTGATATAATTCTGGCGGTAACCGGTAAGATATTTATACTTGTCATACTCCTGTTGTCCGCCCACGATCACATTCAGGTGGTGGTCACCAAACGTTTTATTATAAGTCAGATCAAGTTGCTGCAAATAATGGATATCAGAATTGTCTGTTTTCCTGGAAGAATTTGGACCCGTTTGGGTACCATTGTACCAGTTAAGTGTATTTTTAAAAACATCAATATTTGTTGCCAGATAATTTACTCCATTTGTAAATTTCAGGGTTAAATCCGGTGTGAAATCATACCCTAAAATAACATTTGCCAGCAGGTTATATTGTTTGGTATCTGAAATGCCGCCCTCTTCGGCTTGTCTTATGGGATTCCTGGTATCATTTGTAGCTGTAATATTCCATTCGCCTTCTGCATTTTTAATACGGTCAACGGGTCTTTGCCGGTTAATGGCACTGATAATTGCTGTTAAATCACCTACCGCGGCCGAGGTCGGTTCTGTATTGTTCGTATAGGTAAGAGCAAGATTTAAGTCAATATGAAATTTATCCCATTTTATACCTGCATTATCTCTTACAGTCACTCTTTCGAATTTTGTATTTACTACATTCCCCTTTTGCTCTAAATAACCAAAGGATGCATTGTTTTTAAGAGCAATATTATCGTTGCTCAGCCCTCCGGAAATGTTTACATTATGTGATTGTGTAAAATCATTCGCGTCAAACAATACCTTGCGCCAATTGGTTCCGGATACAGATCCGGACTTCCATCCTTCCAGTTCTGTGTTGGAAAACACTTTTTTACTTTCATCAAAATTGGGATTCGCACGGGTAATGGCATCGTACATTAAAGCGGTATTGTAAGCATTCGCATATTCATACGCATTTGCCTCCTTGAAAAGTTCCGCTGGTTTTTGTTTACCCACATATCCTGAATAGGATACGGTTGCCTTTCCCAATTTGCCCGTTTTAGTAACTACGAGGATGACACCATTAGCAGCGCGGGCACCATACAGCGAAGCAGCAGAAGCATCTTTTAATACGGAAATAGATTCAACATCATTTGGATTTATGAGGTTTAAGGAACCAGGAATACCGTCAACTATTATCAAAGGACTTGTACCACTTTGCAAAGAACCAATCCCCCGTATATTAATAGTAGGGTTTGCGCCCGGTTGTCCGGAAGTAGATTTAATATTTAAACCTGCCACCTGTCCCTGCAATGCGGAAGTCAAGTTATTAACCGGCCTGTCCTGCAATACTTTTGTATCCACCCGTGTTATGGAAGAAGTAATTGTTTGTTTGCTTTGTGAACCGAATGCAACAATAACCACATCCGACAAAGTGGTATTATCGTCATTTTCCAATACGACGGTTATCTCATTTTTATTACCCACTTTTATTTCCTGCTTCTTTTTCCCAACGCTCGAAAAAACAAGAATCGCATCCCCACTGTTTACATTAATTTTGAACGTTCCGTCCGCATTCGTAGAAACTCCGGTAGAAGATCCTTTTACAGTTACAGATACTCCAGGTAAGGGCTTTCCCTGTGAATCAATTACCTGTCCTTCTACAATTCGATTGTTTAGAAGATTGTTCGAATTCTGTTGAGCAATGACGGCAATAGATAAGAGAAGAAATGTTATAACTCCCAGACTGAATTGAAGTAGAGTTGATTTTTTCATCAGCTGCGTTTTTAAGGTAATTATCGATTTTCTCCAGATTTTATTAATCCTTTTTATAAGCAGTTACCCAAGAAGGCAATAATTAATAAAAAAACGCTGCTCTTTAAAATTACCTATCGCGAATATTTTTTTGAATTCGTCTGAAAAAGTAATACAGCCGTTTAGGTTATTTTGTAAGAATTCCTTAACAGGTACTCTTTCAAGTCAATAACAGGTTTCTTTTTTATAAGTGGACGAACATATCAACCAACTCCCCCTAAGAAGATGGGTTGGAAAGCATGGGGTATAGTTTCCATAAAGGTTATGGCGGATGTCGGGTCATTTTAAGGACAGGTAGCGACCTTTCTGCGCATAAGTATTCCATTATCCCGATTCGCAAAGAAATGAACCAGGTATCCACTTCGTGAGACACGAAACAGGGCGGTTTAATTGTCACAGATTTCCTCCTGAAACTTCCCAAAAGTTGGTAGATTTTATCCTGATTGCCTGATCTATACTTCGGACTTTTGGAAAGTGGGCAGAGTGATTAGTTGATGGAAAATTTAGGGAAAGAGGTGACACCTTTTTGAAAGGTGTCACCTCTAATGAAATCAAAATGGTTCAGACCACAAAAGCGTTCCGGCGCCAGATCGACCTCGGTTTGGATTTCGAACATATGTTGACGGGACACCAACATGTGCAGGAAAATTAATTCAATGTAAAAATGTTCTTACATTGTTATCTTTGGAAAAACCATCTAATCTGCTGTCTTTTTGATACAATGAAACGGATGACGGATGTGAGAGTGATGTAGCGCATAAATAATTTTAAAAAAAATGCTCATGACTCGAAGCTCGCTGCTTCACAACTTCATCTCCAATTTATCCACCACATAATTCCCAACTTTCTTGCCGGATTCATGCGCCGCAATGCAGGAATAATGATAATGAATGCCTCCGTAAAAACGCGCCATATTGTTCTCTAAAGCTGCGTGACGGAAGGAGGTAAAATCACGGTTGGCAATACCAAATTCGGCTTCAGTCGAATCTGTATAAGCGAAATTATCCCCAAAAACACTTGTCAGGGCTTCGGCGGCAGATGCGGAACAG
>JBBSSE010000055.1:0-10759 GCA_038242375.1 Chitinophagales bacterium | reverse complement strand
GCCCGGCAAATATTTTCAGGAAAAATAAGCCGGTTGAGTGAAAAGAATATTCAAAAGAAAAAAGTCCTCTATTTTCAAACAAAGGAATTAAAAATTTATAATCCACAGAAAGCGCCGTTCCATATTGATGGTGATCCTGCGGAAACAGAAAAAGAATTTTCAATTGAAATATTACCGGGAGCATTTAAGCTTCTCCAGCTTTGAGCTATGAGCAATAAGCTTTGAGCCAACAGCAGCTAAAAGCAATCAGCTATTTCTTTCCTCTCATAATCCTCATCACCTCCTCAAATGCTTTTACATTATTGAGTCTTTTCAAAGATGATTGCACTTCATTTTTTTCCCTGGCGGTTAAATGAAAATTTAAAGAAGCGGCATTATCTTCTTTATCCGGAATATACATAAAGGAAATGCGATTTAAAGGAACATTCAGAAAATTTTTAGCATAACTTATTTCATCATCCTGAAAATAATCCTGTAAAACGAACCAGTTATTTTGCAACATCGTAAAAGGTTTGGTTAACACTTCAGCTATTCCGCCGTTTGTATAATTACCATCCCAGGTTCCTTTTTGACGCGATCTTATTTGAATAATCAAAATGCCGCGTGTGTTTTCATTGATCCAATCCCGAAACACATTTAAAAAGCGTAAGGTTGATTCCTGGCCATTATTATCCCTCAGGCCGGCATCCATTACTTCTATTATGGGATCAGAGGGCAACCACACTGCGGGTAACACATAAGGATAGGTTGCGTTCATCCGCAAGGCGGTGAGCAGGCTTAAATCCATCGGATTTTCGTTCTTAAATAATGAGGCAAAGTCAATGGCATCCGGCCCATTCATGTAGGAAGCACTGTCAGTATATTCTTCCTGCATCATAAAACTAAGTGGTTGTGTACAGACCATCATTTTTTTCAAATCACTCGTCACCACGGAGTTTAAGATCATCATTGGAATTTCCGCATTACTTTCCGCTTCTTTGTAAAAGCCAATTTTTTTATTCAGAATTCCACCTGTATTTAGATTCAGTTTTTGCTCAAAAGCGTACCCGCGGTCTTTAACATAACGGTATCCATTATTCGTAAATTTTTGCCTGGGTGTAATAAGATCGCGTGCAATCATAGCAGAGAAAACGGGATTGAGTAAATCTTCTGATATATTATAGAAATATCTTTTACTCCCTACATCAATCTTTTCCCCCTCATTTCTTTGCCGGCTAAGCTCCCGGAAATAAGCGGCTGCAAGCATTCCTCCTGACGCACCGCTCATCAGCATGGTATTATCCATAATGTTTCCCTGCGTAAGGCTATCCAATTGCTGTAATACATTTAATGAAAAACCCGCGCCCCGCAAACCTCCTCCACTGAAATTAAAAGCAATCATCAAAGGCTTTTTCGTACCCTGCTTTTGTTTCCATTTATTTAGAATAGAGGTCATATTTTGTTTATCCGACTTTATAATGCCCGGCGCGTTCAACTCCCTTAAATGTTGCAAGTTGTAAACAGGTCTTGATTCGCTGGTATAATTCAGGCCATAGGCTTTGCTACCCGGATCGATGATGTGATACTTATAAAGAGTATTGACCACCAGAAATAAAGCTATGACAAACAATAAACTCCAGCTTCGCAAAAAATAAGATAAGGCTCCTAAGACGGCTATTAAAATAGCAAAAAGGATTAATATACTGGCAGCAGCAGGTACCTGGAAGAAAGTATGATCTAAAAAGAAAGCGATAAAAATCATGAAAATAAATGCCAGCAGAATCGTAATTAAAGCAGAAAAATGATGGCGTTTAAAAATCTCATCCAAAAATGATTGATTATAATGCTTTACCGGCCTGGCCTTTTTCACCGTAAAATAAGAGTTAAAATAAAATCCCACTTTTAATCCATGATCATCCGCTGATTCCTCTTTGGATGATCTGCGTTTCCTTTTTGTATTATTTATATTTAAAAACCTGGGTTGATAGAAGCGAAGGATTCTTTTATCAGCCGTAAAGAAATAGGCAAATGAAATGAGGAGCAGTAAAAAAAATCCACCTAAAAATCCCGCCACATTCAACAGAAATTGAGAAACAGGAATCAGTTCCTTATACAGTCCGAAATTGAGCGCATTAAAAAAATAGACGATTAAAAACACTGCCGGTATCAGAGCATTATTCAGGCAATATTTTAAAAATGGATTGGTGGTGGTGGCCAGAAAACGGCAACGGCTGCTATGAATAATAAAAGTGGTAATATTCCAGCTCATTATAAAAATAGCCATTGCCACTCCGATGATGGCCGCACCTGCAGCATTTACCTTCCCGAGATATTCAGGAGCAAGAAACAAACCATCCGCACCAAATAATTTTAAAAAATGACCGGTGATCGTCAAAAAGAGAATAAGCCAGAATGCCAACAGGATTTGCGCTTTCCTGAAATGCAAAAGCAACAGTTGTATGGGAAATGAATAATAAAAATTCCGGGCAAATGCTCTCATGCTTTTATAAAGAATTTAGCTTCCTTTGGGTTTAGGAATCATAAGGTACCACATTAATAACAGGGACATCAAAAATAACATGGCCACCCACTGATGGGCAACGCCAAAATAAACAAGATTATTGCCAAAGGGTGATAAAGTAACGGCCAAAATTCCCAAAACTACCTGCGTTAAGATCAATACTCCCGGCAACCATTTTGTTTTATTGAAAAAAGATCCTGCTTTTATTTTGTTGGCTTTTGCCCACCATACCATCACTAATATCAACAGGATGTATGCTAATCCGCGGTGAATGAACTGAACAGCAATTCTATTGTCCAATATATTTTTCCAGGCGGGGCTAAGATTGTTCATCGTGTTTGGATACCATTGTCCGTTGATCGTAGGCCAGGTAGGCGCATAAACTGCCGCATGAAGTCCCGCCATAAATGCGCCATAGATCAATTGAAAAAACAAAAGTAACCCAATAACGATTGTGAGTGTGCGAAGGGATTTAGGAACGGACACTTTATATTTTTTAACTGAGAAACTCAGGGCAAACCAAAACGTATAACAAAGCAATACAAGTGCGGCCATAAAATGCGTGGCTAATTGTATATGACCTACAAACATCTTTTCCGGCACCAGGCCGCTTTGCACCATTATCCATCCGATGGCTCCCTGGATTATTCCCAGCACAAAAAGAATGATTAAAGGGATAACCATGTCTTTTTTAAATTGCTTTTTTATCAGAAAATAAAAGAATCCGAATAAAAATACCAATCCCATTAAACGGGCCCAGCTACGATGCAGCCATTCCCAGAAAAAAATATATTTAAAATCACTTAGTGTAAAATCCGAATGAACATACCTGAACTGATCCGTATTTTTATACTTATCAAATTCTGTCTGCCATTCTACCGTATTTAAAGGAGGTAATGTACCGGTAATTGGTTTCCACTCAGTAATACTTAAACCTGATTCTGTCAGACGGGTGACTCCTCCAAGCAAAATCTGAATCATTAACATAAAAACCCCAAAATATAACCAACGAACAATATTTCTATTTGCTTTTTCCTGTAAACTTTCCATTTATTCTATCCCTGTTTAAAAAAAAATCCTTTTGGATTAATGTTAACTGTTAGAAGTTAATTTATAAAAAATGTGCGACAAAATTACGGACAAAATTACCGTCAAAGATCAATTAAACCTGCACAGTGTAATTTTTAAAAATGTCGCAAATTGCCGGGGCACAAACCATTGCTGTGCATTCCGGGGATTGTCCCATTTCTCTTTTTCCAATAAGAGATGCGACATATTGAAATGCCCGAAACTTTACCAGAGATTTTTGTGATAAGCAAAGGCTTTCATTATAATTTTAAAAACTTACTTTTGAAAGATAAATAAACCAGATTGCTTTTTCCTTTTTACCATAATAAATTTATTGAAGCCGGTGTAGATGAAGCCGGGCGCGGATGTTATGCAGGACCTGTTTTTGCAGCCGCGGTTATCTTACCCAAAGAATTCTATCATCCATTATTAAATGATTCTAAAAAGCTGACTGCCTTAGAACGGGAAAGTCTTCGCCCGATTATTGAAAAGGAAAGTATTGCTTATGGCGTAGCCAGTGTTTGCAATGTAGAAATAGATCGTATCAATATTCTCCAGGCTTCTTTTAAAGCCATGCACCTCGCCCTGAATAAGCTGAAAGAATTCCCGGAAATACTGCTTATAGATGGGAATCGTTTTAAGCCTTATAAAAAAATGCCGCATCATTGTATAGTAAGAGGAGATGAAAATTACGCCTCTATTGCAGCAGCAAGTATTTTAGCCAAAACCTACCGGGATGATTACATGATCTCACTTCATAAGAAATTTAATATGTATGCCTGGCATACAAATAAAGGTTACGGCACAAAGGAGCATCGCGATGCGATTGAGATACATGGAATTTGTAAATACCACCGCAAAAGCTGGCGTTTCTTTACGGAAACGGAAAATATGGGGTTCGAAGGGATTTAGGATTTGGGATTTACGATTTGGGATTTGGGATTTAGGATTTGGGATTTAGGATTTCAATGCGCAGCTTTCAACACAAAGTATTCAACGCCAAAGGCATTCAACACAGCGTATTCAACACAACGTATTCAACCTACAACCTCCTACCTATTCCAACACCCCCAATCCCTGCCGTATAATCTCCAGTTCACTTCCCGTACAATCGATCACCGTTGAAGGAATAATTCCTCCGGGACCGCCATCAATGACGAAATCGACCTGGCTACCAAATGTTTCATAAATAATTTCCGGATCAGTATATTCCTCCACCATTTCTCCGGGCAAAGAGGCGCTTAGAATCGGATTATCGAGGGCTTCCAAAATAGACATACAAATCACGTTATCCGGAATCCGTAAACCAATGGTATCTTTTTTGGTTTTAAGAATTTTTGGAACTTGTTTACTTGCAGGTAATATAAAGGTGAATGCACCGGGAAGATTATTTTTTAAAATCCGGTATAACGGAGTATCAATACTTTTTGTGTAATCACTCAGGTGACTTAGATCTCTGCAAATAAATGATAATTGCGCTTTTTTAGGATCAATGCCTTTTATCCGGCAAATTCGTTCTACGGCTTTCGGCTGATTAATATCGCAACCTAAACCATAAATGGTATCTGTAGGATAAATGATGATGCCGCCATTTTTTAAACAATCCACCACTTGGGCAATCAAACGGGGTTGTGGATTTTCAGGATGAATTGTTAAAAGCATTCGCACAAATTTTAATATCGGTAAAGTTATAAAATTTTTATTTAGAGAAAAGAATAGTAAGAAGTTATGAGTCTATAAACTATAACCTTTTATTTCCATCCGTCCATTATACAAAAGATAATTGATTCAAATGGCATACCATTTAAGCATTGTATTTTAAAATGACTCTTTTCCTTGAGGTGATTCGCCTGGATCGGTGTCCCACCAACTCCCGAAAATTTACAAGGACATAATATTTAAAGGAATTAAGTCCGTAATTTTTTCGAGGAAAAAATTCATGCAAAAGTATCTTTTGAGCATATGAAATCATTTTCTGTAATCGAGGATATTTATCTATAAACATTCGCCATTTATCCTGTTTGCACCATTTGGAATCCATTGATTCCGCTTACATTTGCAGCAATACCATTTTTTATATAAATCTCTAAAAGATATTATGGCCATTATTACTTTAGGCACCATGGCTTTCGATGCTATTGAAACGCCTTTCGGAAAAATTGATAAAATTGTCGGCGGATCTGCTACTTATGTAGCTTATGCAGCAAGTCATTTAACTCAACCACTTCAACAAATTTCTATTGTGGGCAGTGATTTCCCACAAGAGGAAATGGACGAATTGAAAAGAAGGGGTGTAGAATTAACCGGAGTAGAGATCGTTCCTGACCAGAAATCGTTCTTTTGGAGTGGAAAATATCATATGGATATGAATTCCCGTGATACGCTGATCACAGATTTAAATGTTTTGGCCAATTTCAACCCGATAGTACCGGAACAATACCAGGGCGCGGAATATTTAATGCTGGGAAACCTGATGCCTTCTTTACAAATGAGTGTCATCAATCAATTACGGGTTCGGCCAAAATTGGTTGTATTGGATACCATGAACTTCTGGATGGAATCTGCCATGACCGATTTATTGCAGGTGTTGACCAAAATAGATGTTTTGATGATCAACGATAGTGAAGTAAGACAATTAAGTGGTGAATATTCACTTGTGAAAGGAGCAAAGAAAATCCTGGAAATGGGACCAAAATTCCTCGTGATAAAAAAAGGAGAACATGGCGCTCTATTGTTTCATGAGGATCATGTATTTTTTGCACCAGCTCTTCCTTTGGATGAGGTGTTTGACCCAACCGGAGCCGGGGATTCCTTTGCAGGTGGATTCATTGGCCATATTGCCCGTACAAATAATATTAGTTTTGACAATATGAAAACCGCCATTATCGTAGGTTCTGCACTGGCAAGTTTCTGCGTTGAAAAATTTGGTCCGGAAAGATTAAAAGAAATTACCAAGAAGGAAATTGATGAAAGATTAAGCCAGTTTGTACAATTGGTAAATTTTGATATTGACCTGGTTTAAATAATTTAGAAAAAAGGGACTGTAGAATGTTGGATATTATTGCGTTGTTTTTTTTGACCCGGGAAATAGGAAAAATTGCTGCTGCGAAAGGCTTGAAACCTTTAACCTGGAAACTTTATTTAATCTTATCCTGGTTTATTTTTGAGATCTGGGGTGTTATGATCGCTTTGCTATTTTTTGAAAAGGAAAATTTATTTTCAATCTTAATGGTTGGATTAATGTTTGGCATTACCGGATATTTTTGGATAAAATCACGTTTGAATAAAATCCCTGACAACCGCCTTGATGATGATATTAATAAAATGGGTGAATAAAAAAGATGCCTTTTTTAGGGCAACATGATAAACATTCACCCGGGATCTTCTTTAATGCGGGTTGAAGGGTTGAAGGGTTGAATGGCTAAATGGTTGAATACTGCGCGGTGAATGGCTTTGACGCTGAATATTTTATGTTGAATTGCTTTTATATGTTGCTTAAAGTAACAACTGCTTTCAATTTTTCCCAAATTCATAATTGATTACAATTCTTGTAACACAACTAATTAGTAACTTTGGGTCTCTAATTTTTATATCAAATGAGTGATATTGCTATCGCCCCCCAAGCACTAACGTCCAAAGATTTTATAACTGACCAGGAGGTTCGCTGGTGCCCCGGTTGCGGCGATTATTCCATATTGGCACAAGTACAAAAAGTGTTTCCAACCTTAGGGATACCCCGTGAAAATTTTGTCATTATAAGTGGTATTGGCTGTAGCAGCCGATTCCCCTATTATATGAATACCTATGGTATGCACAGCATACATGGACGTGCCACTGCTATTGCAAGCGGATTAAAAGCAAGCAGACCGGAACTAAGCATTTGGATTGTTACAGGTGACGGGGACTGTCTTAGTATAGGAGGAAATCATACGATTCACCTGCTACGCAGAAATTTTGATGTAAATATTCTTCTTTTCAATAATGAAATTTACGGTTTAACCAAAGGTCAATATTCTCCGACCAGCAGGCCGGATAAAGTAACGAAAAGTACACCGGCAGGAAGTATAGATCATCCATTTAATCCTGCCGCTCTCGCTATGGGAGCAGATGCAACATTTGTTGCACGCACTATGGACAGAGATCCAAAACATATGCAGGAAATGCTGCTCCGTTCAGCTCATCATAAAGGAGCTTCCTTTTTGGAAATATATCAGAACTGTAATATTTTTAATGATAAGGCTTTTGAAATCTTTACGGATAAAAAAAGCAAAGCCGATGAAACGATCTATTTGGAGCAGGGAAAACCATTGATTTTTGGAGGAGCAAAAGATAAAGGCATTATGCTGGATGGACTACATCCAAAGGTGGTTGACTTAAATAGCGGCGTCAGTGCAGATGACCTGTGGATTCATGATGAGAAAGATTTTTATAAAGGCCAGGTTCTTACGAGGTTATTTGACGATCCGGAAATTGAGTTACATTTTCCACGCCCCTTCGGTATATTCTTTGAAACAGAAAGACCTTGCTATGAAGATGTGATGGAAGCACAAATAGATAGAGCCCTAACAAAAGGACCGGGTAATCTTGATACCCTGATAAGCGGCAGGGAAACCTGGGAAATTACAAATTAAGTTATCAGCTTCTATTTGGGATAAAATAGAAAACAATATTTGAGCTGTGAAAGGCTTGAGATAACCTGACAACTGATACCTGATACCTGATACCTGACACCTGATACCTAATTCCTATTGCTCAGAAAAATAAAGGGCTTTAGCTCTTTATGGCTGATCGTCTCCTGGATCGTCTTTCGGTCTGAATAAATTTTACATTTATTTACATTCACGACTTCATGAGCGGAAACAAGATTTCCAATCTGTTCAGCATAAGAAAGTAATTCATGTAAAAAATCTACTTCGCTTTCGATGGATTGGGAGTTTGAATCTTCTTTGAACAATACCAATAAATCCCGGTTAAATTTGTCCATAATAATAGTTTTTAATAGCCAACCATGCCATTTAAATTAGGGCATCCGCAATGACTTTTCTTAGAAGCATTACAGCTAATTGTAGTGATTGATACAATTACTAAAATAAAAAACAGGATTTTCTTTGGGTTTTTCATTAATTGAATTTATTTGATCACCTTCATATAAAAATAGTTTTTTCATAAAAACATCCTTTAAATTCACGCGAATCATCCATCCAAATTAAACAATTTTACCTAATAAATATTGCAAAAGTTTTGAACGAAATATTGAACTTTAACAGACCCCGCTCAAAATCACGCATATTTTTATCTCCCCTCGACTGGGGGCTCGGGCATGCAACACGCTGCATCCCAATCATTAAAGCCTTACTGGAACTGGATTGTGAGGTTTTAATTGGCGCAGACAAAGCTTCCTATATTTTATTAAAAAAAGAATTCCCGGCATTAGAATTTATTCGGATACAGGGTTATGAAATAAAATATAGCCGGAAAATAGAGGGGTTCTACTTGAAAATGCTTGCTCAGTTCCCCCGTATAATTACGGTCATACGGAGGGAAAATCGGCAACTTCAACAAATAATTAAAAAGTACAAAATAGATGCAGTGATTTCTGACAACCGTTTTGGTCTCCATTCCAGACTGGTTCCTTGCATATATATCACTCATCAAATTCACATCAAGACAGGTAGTTTTATCGGTGATCAAATAGCTTCCAGAATTCACCGGAGTATTATCCGGAAATTCTCCGTTACCTGGATACCTGATTATAAACTGAACGGTTTGGCGGGTGAATTATCACATCCCAAAAAAATTCCTAAAAACACCATTTATTTGGGAGCCTTATCCCGGTTCAGTCCTATTACTTCTAAAGAAAAAATATATGATGTTCTTATTTCTCTTTCCGGTCCAGAACCACAACGAACGATTTTTGAACAAACCATTTTGACTCAATGTGACCAAATAAATGGAAAGATTTTATTGGTCAGAGGATTACCCGGCACTTCAGAAAAACTGCCCCATCAACATGGAAATCTAATAGCCGTAAATCATTTATCAGCACAGGAACTCAACATTGCATTAGCACAATCGGATATAGTCATAGCAAGAAGTGGCTATACGACTATTATGGATTTAGCGAAACTTAATAAAAAAGCTATTTTAATTCCTACGCCCGGCCAGACAGAACAGGAATACCTGGCGAAATATCTTATGGAAAAAAAATATTTTTTCGCCGTTCCACAAAAGAATTTTTCGCTGAAAGAAGTTTTAGAAAAAGCTGCCCAATTTGATTTTCTTCCCGTGTCTTCTCCGCAGGAAAAATATATAGATATCATTACCGAGTTTGTAGCTTCATTAAAAAAGGGCAATTTTGCAATTCAATAGAATCATTTTGACTCCACGTATAAAGGCTCACCTGGCGCTTGTAGGCACTAATTTATTTTTCGCTGCAAACTATAGTGCTGTGAAATTTTTTACCTCCAATGGTATTGCAGGTGCTCTCGGTATCAATATTATTCGTGTAGGTGTAAGCCTGGTGATTTTTTGGGGCCTGTTTCTTTTTAAACCCCAAAAACCAACCTTTTCAAAAAAGGATTGGATTTCCGTGCTTCTTTGTGCTTTTGCCGCCATTTCCTTAAATCAATTGCTTTTTATAAAGGGCTTATCTTTAAGTCTTCCGATACACGCTGCCCTGCTAACGCTTATAACGCCAATTTTAATCACGCTTCTGGCTATCAGAATGCTCAACGAAAAACTATCCGTAACAAAATTAGTTGGCTTACTGCTGGGTATTTCAGGAGCTTTGCTTCTCATTGGCGGAAGAGGAAAAGAAGCACCGGGAGATAATATTGTTTTGGGCGATTTTCTCGTGATCCTAAGTGCCGTAGCCTATACATTTTATTTTATCCTGGTAAAACCCCTGATGGATCGCCATTCGCCCATTGATGTCGTCCGCTGGATATTTACCTTTGGTTTCTTTTTTACCTTACCGCTTTGCTTCCACGAATTTACAGAAATTCAATGGCAGGCGTTTACCGGTAAACATTGGCTTTTACTTTTTATGATCGTTATTCCGGGTACTTCCTTAGCGTATATTTTCAATGTGTATGGAATAAAAATCCTGAGTGCCTCTACTGCCGGAGCCTACATTTATTCTCAACCGATCTTTGCGGTTATTATCGCGATGCTTTTCCTCAATCAAAAGCT
>JBBSSE010000054.1:0-10765 GCA_038242375.1 Chitinophagales bacterium | reverse complement strand
TTTTCGCTGGCCATTCCGGCACCAATCAAACCCGCTACGTATTGTCCATAGGCACTGGCAAGGAACCACATACCCATCATCACACCCTGCAATTTGGCGGGAGATAATTTGGTCATAATGGATAAGCCAATCGGTGATAAACAAAGTTCTCCGATTGTTACAAATAAATAAGCTAATGTAAATACATTGAGGTTGGCAATACCCATTCCGTTCGTAAAATACCTCGTGGAAAAGAAGACGAAATAAGCAACTCCAAGAAATATAAATGCTAAACCGAATTTAACTACCGTGTTGGGCTCAATTTTCTTTTTAGACATTGCCAACCAGAGTATACCAATGATTGGTGCAAAAATAATTACAAACAAAGAGTTCGCGGAATTGTTGACACCTACAGGATTTAACTTAATAAAGCCAAGAAGAGTATCGTCCAGGTTCCTGTTGGCAAAGATGCTTAGCGATCCACCGGCCTGTTCAAAAAACGCCCAGAATACAATCGAAAAAACGATGAATATAAGCGCCGCGATCAATTTTTTACTTTCATCCCAGGTATGACGGGACATTTCATAAAAAAGATAGATCAACGTCAATGGTCCGATGGTGTACATAAAATAATCTGTGTACTCTGTTTTCCGAACCATTGTCATGATCAACGGAATTACAGCCAGGGTTCCAATAAATACCGCCAGTTCGTACCATTTTCTTCTTGAAGCAGAAATCTTTCTGGGAACGGATGTTTCCGGATTTGGAATAGCGGTATAATTTGAAGTCTTTGATACCACAATTTCCTCATCTTTCGTTTCAAAAGGCGATAATCCGATTGGTCCTAAATGTTTTTTGGTAAAGACAAATGTGATCAAACTGATCGTCATTACAATGGCTGCAAGACCAAATGCCATATTCCACGACCATGGGTGATCGCTTTGTCCTATAGTGATACAGGCATAGCCACCTAATAAGGCACCGATATTAATACCTGAATAAAATAAAGAGAAACCTGTGTCTCTACGCGGATCGCCTTTTTTGTATAACTGGCCAACCATCGTAGAAATATTCGGTTTGAAGAAACCGGTTCCGACTACGGTGAAACTAATTCCAAGGAAGAAGAAATTATGTGGATCAATAGCTAATATGACACTGCCCGTGATCATTAATAGCCCACCCCAGAATAAGGATTTTCGAAATCCGAGGATCTTATCTGCAAAGAGACCTCCGATAAACGTAAAAGCATACACAAATGCCTGGATGGAACCGTATTGAAGATTGGCATCTCTATCGGGCATTAAACCTCCGTCAGGTCCGGGTAAATTGGTGATCATAAACACGACCAGCATTCCCCGCATTCCATAGAAACTGAATCTTTCCCACATTTCGGAGAAGAACAAAGACCAAAGTTGTTTTGGATATTTTCCTTCAAAATTTTGAATTTGCGCTAATGTCAGGTGCTCATTTTTAAAAAAGCCTGCAGAATTTGCCATAGGGTGTTTTGATTTAAACGTCAAATGTATGAAAAAGCATAAAACCAGATAAGTTTAATTCACAAGATAATGCCTGTATATTTAAAAAGTACATTGACGCCTAAACTTTTATACTAATTGGTCTTTTTACGCATGAGTGATTGTGAAAGAATTCACGATGTATCTAAAAGGAATTACGCCATTCTATTTGCATAAGAATGTATTTTTCAAAATAAAACGATTTATATTTATTCTTCCTAAAACCCCTGCTGATGAAATCCTGCCTGCTGTTTTTGGTCGTTTTCTTTGTGGCACAAACTGTCTTTTGCCAGGTTAAATCTGTACTCACTGATAACAAAACAAACGAAAAAATTTCTTATGTAAATATTTGGGTTGAAAATGAAAACATTGGTACAACGTCAAATGAAAGCGGTGAGTTTGAATTGAACGTGCTTGATACGAATAAGATCATCGTGTTTTCTGCGATTGGATATACCACAAGAAAAATGAAAGCAGGCGATATTAAAAGTGTCGTGGAGCTGGTTCCGTATGCTACGGTACTGCAGGAAGTATTCATTCATCCCAGGAAAGGCACGAAAGAATTTGTGATTGAACGTTTTAAGAAATCTGAAACCAATCATTCTTTTGTGGGAGGATTGACTCCCTGGATGGTGGCGAAATATTTTGCTTACGAGGATGATTATAAAGCAACTCCTTATTTAAAAAGGATCAAGATTCTGACAAATAGCCGGATCAATAATGCAACATTTAATATCCGGTTGTATTCAGTAGATGCACATGGAGATCCGGAGGAATATCTCTATGACAAAAATATTATTGGAACTGCCAAAAAAGGGAAGACAATTACAGAAATTGATCTGTCTCCATTCAACATTCAGTTCCCCGAAAACGGATTTTTCATCGCTTTTGAATGGCTTATTATTGAATCTAACAGGCATGAGGTTACCTTAACCAAGCCAGGATCTAAAGAGAAATTTAAAGGATTACGGTATGAACCCGGAATCTCCACATTTAAAGGCAACGAAGAGAAAAATAGCTGGACATATACTAAAGGAAAATGGAATAAATGGGATATTCCTTCTTTAAAAGAAAATGAATATAAGTACCGTTTCCTGGCTATAGAACTTACGCTTACGAATTGAGTAACGTCCTTTTCTTCTAAATCCGGCTATAGCCATGTTGCTAAATAAATAGCACCGGAGGAAATTTCTTTTGTTAAGTAATTCATGTTAGGAAGTGGTGAAAAATTAAGGCTCATTTATAAAGAAAAATATTCAGGAAAGCCCTTTTCATAATATAATTCCTGTTGAGGACAATCTTTTATCCATTAAAAATACCTACATTTAAATTTCATAAACCGGATAATTCATTCCATGTTTGTTTTTACAATGATTTCATATTCAATCACTAAAAGCTTATGCACCAAAATATCCTGACTGAACCCGAAGTAGATAATGCTTCGGAGAAAAAAGCAAAACTTGGTATTAAATTCTTTTTTCTCTATCTCTTTTTTTACGCCGGTTTCGTTGCGATCGGCGTTTTAAATTACGAACTCCTCGCCGTGGAAGTTTTTAAGGGAATTAACCTCGCGGTGTTTTACGGAATCGGTCTCATTGTTTTTGCGGTTCTTTTAGGAATGCTTTACAACTTCCTTTGTAGTCGTTATGAAGATAAAATGAATGTAAAGGAGGACGAATTATGATCTACGGAATATCTTTTATCGCTTTGGCTTTCTTTATTTTCTTCGTGGGGCTGGTACTTGGGTTGTCCTTTTATTTGGGTAGAAAAACAAAGTCGGCCTCTTCCTATTATGCTGCCGGAGGAAGAATCCATTGGGCAGTCAATGGAATTGCCTTTGCCGGAGATTATCTTTCAGCCGCGTCTTTCTTAGGAATCTGTGGGATGATAGCAGTTTCAGGATTTGATGGATTCTTGTATGCAATCGGATTTTTAGCTGGCTGGGTCGTTGCCTTATTTCTTATTGCAGAGCCCTTTAAAAAACTGGGCAAGTTCACTTTTACGGATGCCTTGAACTCAAAATTTAATTCCCCGGCGATTTCTCTAACGGCTTCCATCAGTACGTTGATTATTTCAATATTCTATTTGATTCCACAAATGGTCGGGGCTGGTGATCTCGTTACGCCATTGCTTGGGTTACCGCATTGGGTGGGCGTTTTGTTGGTGGGAATCATTGTGATACTGATTGTAGCTACCGCGGGTATGACTTCCACGACGTATGTTCAGTTTTTGAAAGGAGGATTATTAATAATTCTGTCAACCATCCTCACCGTATATATTCTTAAAAACGGGTTTACCCTCACACCGGATCATAAGAATCAAAAATATCATGCTTTTATGGAGCTCTCTCCGCAGATGTCAGGGGATAAAGTGGTGAGTGTAGCAGGATGGAATGTAATTGCCCAAACCGATGTCAAGGGAAAGGAATTTGTTCAATTGGAAAAAGACAAAATACAGCGCTGGTTTAATTTGGTGGAGAATAAGAACGTCTACACGTTAAAAGAAGCCCTTTCCATAACGGAAAATAAACAGGGTGAGAAACTCTTTAATGGGGAGCCTCAGGCAAATGGAAATTTCTACCAGGTAGGACATTTAAGTAAAATTGTGGTTGACGGAAAAGAGGTGAAGAAAACAGGCCCCGTTGGCCCGGTTGAATATTTATCCATTATTGAAAAGAGTGATCTTGTTCGTTTTGCAAATGCGAAATTTACATATAATGAGGAAAGCGTTTCATTGTATTATCCAAATATTACCTCCGGAAAAAACTTTATGCTTCCGGGATTAAAATATAAAATAGGAAAAGGTTCCAGTATTTGGAGTAAGCTGGATTTTATTTCTCTGATGCTTGCCTTATTTCTTGGAACGGCAGCATTGCCACATATTCTCATCCGGTATTATACCGTTAAATCTTCGCGCGATGCCCGGAAATCAACCATCCTCGCTATCGCTGCAATCGGTGCATTTTATATTCTTACTTTATTTATGGGGATCGGTGCTGCTGTAAACGGCGTTCTGGATGTGGAGTCGAGCAATATGGCTGCGCCTCTTTTGGCCAGGGCTTTTGGTGTGGTTCTTTTTTCTGTCATATCCGCTGTAGCTTTTGCGACAGTTCTGGGAACTGTGGCAGGTTTGATAGTTGCTTCCTCCGGTGCCATTGCACATGATTTTCTGGATGTCTATTTAAAAAGAAATTTAAGCGATGAAGCGAAGGTGAAAGCAGGAAAAATTGCTGCCTTTGCTGTAGGTTTACTGGCGATCGTTTTAGGAATGGCATTTAAAGGAATGAATGTTTCTTTTTTGGTTGGATGGGCATTTGCTATTGCAGCTTCTGCTAATTTACCCGCCATTCTCTTCTTATTATTCTGGAAGAAAACATCGGCAGCGGGAATAGCTTCTTCCATCATTGTTGGGATTGTAGCCTCCTTAGCCATTATTCTCACCTCGCCTACTATGTGGGATCGGTATGGCATGGATTCCTCGAATGCAATTCATCACATGGAAAATCCGGCTCTGATTTCTTTTCCCCTCGCAGTAATCACGATCTATATTGTTTCATTGGTTTATCCTAAAAAGAAAATAGCTTAAAATTAAATATGATACGCCGAGGTTTCCATGAATTTAAATAATCAGGTTATAAAAAGCAGGTAAAACCAATTATTAGATTTGTCATATAGCACTGCTTATCACTTAATTATAATTGTTTGCTTCCGTAAAAGTTTATCCATAATGATACCTTCAGTTATTTTTGTTTTACTTTTTGTTATCGCACAAACACCATCCCGTCTATCGTATTATTACCAATGTGAAAGTAAATACCGAAGTTAAATAAAAGAGCATTCGTGCTATATTCTATTAATATACATGAACCTATCTTTGTTCTAAGAAGTTGATTGATGTTGTAAACAGACATTAATCAAAAACTATCCAGATTTATTCGAAAAACAGATTCTATCCAAGTTCCAAAAAAATCGAAAAAAAGTCCAGTATCAGTCAACTTCTCTTTCTTTTGAATGATCATCTCCGCTTTAAAGCAGGAGTGCATATATAAAAAGGTTTATTTTGAAAATGGTTTCTATCCACTCATTCCAAAATAACGTTTAACCAACGAACTCTTAAAATCCAAAACCAATCCTCTTTGTAACCAACATTCAAATTGGAACATGTTTCCAAAAATCCCCATGAAATCTGTGTGACGCAGAAAAAAGATTAAGCTTCCGTTGGCCATGTGTCACGGAAGTTTTTTTAATTAATGGTATCCCGATAATCCCGATCGTGATCGCTTTTTTCCGCGGCTTGCCCCGTTTTTTCGGGTGCCTGAACGATGGTCGTGTGATGAGTTCCGGGCGGGACGATGAACTTTCTCTAATTATGGTTCAGACCGCTTAAAGCGTTCAGACCTAGCATCTTTCTTCGACCCAGCATCTTCCTTAGATGAATCCCGGTCGGGATGCTTTTATTAGCGACCTGAACGATGCGCGTGCGATGAAGCCCTGTCGGGATGATGAGCTTTCTCCAATTATGGTTCAGACCGCTAACGCGTTCCGACCCTGCTTCTTCCTTCGATGAATCCCGGTCGGGACGCTTTCTTCCGCGGCCTGAACGATGTGCTTTAAGCAGTGACAAAATCTTTAGGAAGAACCGCAAAGAGATCTTTATTAAAAGCAGCCTACAAAAGAAATTATATAGAAGTATATTGCAAACACATTATGATTCTAAAAAGTTATTTCCCCCGAAAAAAATATTCCCGCATTATTTCCCTCGTACCGTCACAGACAGAATTGCTGTTTGATCTTGGGCTGGATCGTGAAGTGGTCGGAATTACTAAGTTTTGCATTTATCCCAAGACCTGGTTTGAAACAAAAACAAGGGTTGGAGGCACCAAGAACCTGAATATGAAAACCATTCATTCCCTGGAGCCGGATCTGATCATTGCAAATAAAGAAGAAAATGTAAAGGAACAGGTCGAGGAACTTGCACGTGATTACGATGTATGGGTTACAGATGTAAATACGCTCGGTGATGCTACGCAAATGATTCAGGATATTGGGGAAATTACCTGTAAAGAAGAACTGGCCTATGATTTACAAAAAGACATTCTACAGAAATTTGTAACACTCCGTGAAAAAACGGCTGAAAAGGGAAAGATCGGAGCAGCTTATTTTATCTGGAAAGATCCTTACATGGTTGCGGCGGGTGGCACATTCATTAATGATCTTCTCCCCTATTGCGGTTTTGAAAATGTTTTTTCCAAAGAAATAAGGTATCCGGAGATTGATCTGAAATCCTTAAAAGCGAAAAAATGTGAAATAATCTTGCTTTCTTCCGAGCCATATCCGTTCAAAGAAAAACATCAAAAAGAAATAGAAGAATTATTACCCGGAGTACGTGTGTTGCTCGTAGATGGGGAAATGTTTAGCTGGTATGGAAGCAGGCTTTCCCTTGCTGCTGATTATTTTGAAAATTTGCATCAGGAGATTCTTTCTCTCACCTGATACGTTTTTCAGGTAAAATTAAATCAAGATAA
Organism: Chitinophagales bacterium; assembly: GCA_038242375.1. Taxonomy (GTDB): domain Bacteria; phylum Bacteroidota; class Bacteroidia; order Chitinophagales; family Chitinophagaceae; genus Ginsengibacter. The sequence continues at coordinate 3,748 of JBBSSE010000054.1, read as the reverse complement.
ATAAAAGAACATGGGATATGATGAATATCAGATCTTCTCCTTTATGAGAGATGCGAAATTTCATGTAGATTTGCATACTTAAAATAAAATATAATCAAATATGGCTTCAAAAACTCTTGAGATTTTAGGTGATAAAGCGGAAAGCTTAATGAATCACACATGTAAAATCGATAAATCCACTCTTACATTACCTTCTCCTACTTACCTGGATGATGTATTCTCCCAGAGCGACAGGAATAACAGGGTAATGGGTAGTATGAATCAACTAATGAGTCATGGAAGACTTGGCGGAACAGGGCATTGCTCTATTTTTCCGGTAGACCAGGGTATAGAACATAGTGCAGGTGCATCTTTTGCTCCAAACCCGATTTATTTCGATCCAGAAAATATTGTAAAATTAGCAGTTGAAGCAGGTTGTAATGGTGTCGCTTCTACTTTTGGAGTATTAGGAATTCTAAGCAGAAAGTATGCGCATAAGATTCCATTTATTGTTAAGATCAACCACAACGAATTATTAAGTTATCCAAATAAATTTGACCAGACAATGTTTGGCTCTGTAAAAAGAGCATATGACATGGGTGCCGTAGGTGTTGGTGCCACTATTTACTGGGGTAGCGATGAGAGCACACGCCAATTGCAGGAAGTTGCTGAAGCTTTCCAAATCGCTCACGAGCTGGGAATGTGTACCATTCTTTGGTGCTATACAAGGAACAATGCATTTAAAGTGAATGGTATAGATTATTCAGCATCAGCAGATCTTACCGGTCAGGCGAATCATTTGGGAGTAACTTTACAGGCAGACATTATCAAACAAAAATTACCCGTGAATAACGGTGGTTATAACGCCGTAAAACATGGTAAAACCTCTCCATTGGTTTATCAAAATCTATCTTCAGATCACCCGATCGATTTATGCCGATACCAGGTATTGAATTGCTACAGTGGCAGAGTTGGATTGATCAACAGTGGTGGAGAAAGTAAAGGAGCAGCAGATCTTGTAGATGCAGTTGAAACAGCGGTTATCAATAAGCGCGCCGGTGGAATGGGATTAATTCTTGGAAGAAAAGCTTTCCAGAAACCAATGAAGGACGGGATTGCTTTGTTGAATGCCACACAGGACGTTTACCTGGATGAGAGCATCACAGTTGCTTAATTGGAAAAGTATACATTGATATAAATTGCCGTGCAGAATTGTGCGGTAATTTATATCAATTTTGTTTAGATTACATTGGGAATTGGGAATTGGGATTTAGGATTTGGGATTTGGGATTTGGTAAATGAACCTCAGATAAAGGGACACCATTTATATAAAGTGGCGAAAGCTCCTCACAGAATTTATATACATTTGCTGACTTTCTTAATGGAAAGGATGAACAAAAGGAATTTAAAAATATATCCGGAGAAACAATTTTCTTAAAAGAAAAGATCCTGCGTATCCCTATTTGATAAAAGATTTTAAAAGATTACATATGAAAGAAGAAGCGGAAGATTTCAGAGCGAAACTGGCCGGTGAAGAAATAGAGGAATCGGGAAATAAGGAAAACTGGTTCAGGAGAATCCAAAAAGGTATTACCACTTCTACCAAAGATAAAAAAGAGGCTCCGGACGGATTATGGACCAAGTGTCCAAACTGCCGGTACACTTCTACTATAAGTGAGCTGAAAGAGAATTTATACGTTTGTCCGAAATGTGACTATCACCACAGAATTGGTAGCCAGGAATATTTTGAATTTCTTTTCGATAAGGGAGAATACAAGGAATTGTTCGCAGATTTAAGATCAAAGGATTTTCTTGGATTCGTGGATCTAAAACCTTATGCACAAAGGCTTGAAGAAACATATGCAAAGACGGATATCCATGATTCTATCACTGTTGCACATGGTAAATTAGATTCAAAGGATTTTGTTATTGCCGCTATGGATTTTGAATTTATTGGTGGAAGTCTGGGCAGTGTGATGGGAGAAAAAATCCGCCGTGCCTGTGATTATTGTATCAAGCATAGGATTCCTTTGTTGATCATCAATAAAAGTGGTGGCGCAAGAATGATGGAAAGCGCGTTCTCCTTAATGCAGCTTGCAAAAACATCGGGAAATCTTTCTTTGCTTTCAGATGCTAAAGTTCCCTACTTTTCCCTTTGTACAGATCCGACTTTTGGAGGAACAACCGCTTCTTTTGCCATGTTAGGAGATATCATTATGGGCGAACCCGGAGCACTTATCGGATTTGCCGGTCCGCGCGTGATTAAAGAAACCATTAAAAAAGATCTGCCGCCCGGTTTTCAAAGAAGTGAATTTCTATTAGAGCATGGCTTTTTGGATTTCATTATTTCCAGGAAAGAATTAAAAGAAAGACTTTCACAGTTAATTAATCTGTTTCAGAATTAAAAAGTCTTTCGTAAAAGAGGATATACAAAATGACCATTAGTAATAAGAAAGCGTATTTTGAGTATAATATTGAGACGAAGTACGTCGCTGGTCTTGTATTGTCCGGAACAGAAATAAAATCATTACGCGCCGGAAAAGCAAGTTTTAATGATAGTTACTGCTTTTTTAACCGCGGCGAATTATATGTAAAAAGCCTCCATATTTCCCAATATAGTTATGGTACGCATTATAACCACGAACCTCTCCAGGAGCGTAAACTTCTCTTACATAAAAAGGAACTCCGTAAGATGGAAAGTAAAATGAAAGAAAAGGGTTACACGATCGTTCCTTTAAAAATATTTATCGCTGCCAACGGCTTCGCCAAAATGGAAATTGGCCTTGGAAAAGGTAAAAAAATCTTTGATAAAAGAGAAACTATTAAAGCGCGGGAAAGTGACCGGGATCTTAAGAGGAACTATGGAATGTAAGGAGAAGGTTGAATTGTTGAATGGCTAAATTGTTGAATGGCTAGGTTGTTAAATGGCTAAATGTTAAATGCTAAGTGTTTAACGCCACAATCCCTCCATTTTACAAACAGGAAAATATGGATACAATAAGAGTAGCGGAGTTTTTCTCACCGTCAGGCATGAAATTCGCTAAATTTACTTTACTCATTTCCGGGCTGAAAAAGTTCAAACACGAATTTTAGGCACAAATTACACCAATTCTATTTTTCAATTAGTCCGATTTGGACTAAAGCCCTACACATTATTTCATTCATCCACACGTTTACCATGTGGCAATTCATGAGAAAACGGAAATTCTTTTGAATAGCCTCCAGCTTTAGCTGGGGGAATCAATCGTTGTACTCATCGGGCTTTAGCCCAAATTTTGTATTTGCATTTTTCAGATTTTTACGCCTCCGCTATCCCGGAAGCAAATCGTTCAGGCTGCTGAAAAGCAAAGTTTCCGACCTTCATTACGACTTCAATTTATCCTGCTCAAAAGACAGGCAATGGCTTATTGGAATACTACAAATTTCTATATTGCCTCTTCAGACCTTCGTTCCTGTTTTGAAAGTCTCATCTGTGATTTTAATTGAGGGATCGGATTAGAAGTAAGTTTGCCGGTACCGAAGGTCAGACAACGGGTTCCTACGGAAGCTATAAAGTGAAATGATAAAGACGATAACCGGTCTGACCTTCGGTACCGACCTGTACCTTAACAGAACTTCAAACTCCTACTCCTATATATCTTCAATTTATTCTGCTCAAAACACAAGCTGTGAATTATTTGATGTACTACAAACTTCGAACTTCGAACTCTGAACTCTGAACTCCAAACTAAAAACTCCAAACTGGTTTTCAACACTCACTCAATCCCAA
>JBBSSE010000053.1:0-10833 GCA_038242375.1 Chitinophagales bacterium | reverse complement strand
TGATCTGTTCAATGAAATGAAAAATAGAATAAAGGAAAAGGATGAAAGCGTTCCTGTTTTTAAGAACGGATATTATTATTATACCCGTACAGAAACTGGTAAAGAGTATTATAAATATTGTCGCAAAAAAGGTAATCTTTCAGCTAAAGAAGAAGTATTACTGGATGTAGATGCCATGGCGGAAGGACATGCTTATTTTGCTGCTGCAGGTTTCCAGATAAGTCCGGATAATAAATTACTGGCCTATGCGATAGATACTGTTTCGCGCAGGCAATATGATATCTACATTAAAAACCTGGAAACAGGGAAGATTTTGCCGGACGTTATTCCTTCATCAAACGGGAATATGACCTGGGCGAATGACAATAAAACCCTTTTCTATACCTATAATAATCCGGCTACTCTTTTATCAGAAAAAATTAAACGACATAAACTAAATACGGATGTCAGCAAGGATGCAGTTGTGTATGAAGAAAAAGATAAGACCAATTATATCGGTGTGACTAAATCAAAAAATGACAAGCGAATATTTATCATTACACGTGCGACGCTTTCGTCCGAAACGCATTATATTGATGCATCAAAACCTGAATCTGCTTTCAAATCCTTTCAACCAAGAATGAAGGATGTTTTATACCAGGTGATCTCGATGGGAGATAAATTTTTGATCCGGACAAACCTGGATGCAAAAAATTTCCGGTTGATGGAATGCCCGCTGACAAAAACAGGTAAGGAAAACTGGAAGGAAGTGATCCCGCACAGAAAGGATGTTTTATTAGCGGGTGTGGAAGAGTTTAAAGAATTTTTGGTGATCAGTGAAAGAAAGAATGGATTGGTTGAATTGCTTGTGAAGAATTTATTAAACGATACAGAACATTATCTGGATTTTGGAGAACCTGCTTATACTGCAAGCGTATCCGGTAACCCTGAATATGATTCTAAAGTAGTCAGGTATGCCTACAGTTCACTTACAACACCGGCGTCTGTGTACGATTATAACATGGTGAATAAAGCCAAGGAATTGAAAAAACAACAAGAAGTTGTAGGAGGATATAATCCGAAAGATTATATCTCTGAAAGAGTGTATGCTACTGCGACTGATGGAACAAAAGTTCCGGTATCAATCGTATATAAAAAGGGATTTGTAAAAGATGGAAATGCGCCCTTGCTACTTTATGCATATGGGTCTTATGGCAACAGTATCGATGCCTCTTTCAGCATTCCACGTTTGAGTTTATTGGATCGTGGTTTTGTTTATGCGATTGCGCATATCCGTGGTGGCCAGGAAATGGGCAGACAGTGGTATGAAGATGGTAAAATGATGAAGAAGAAAAACACCTTCACCGATTTTATAGATGTGGGAAAATTCCTGGTAAAAGAAAAATACACCAATTCTAAACATTTATATGGGCAGGGTGGTAGTGCCGGCGGATTATTGATTGGTGCTGTGGTGAACATGGCTCCGCAATTATTTCATGGCGTGATAGCCCAGGTTCCTTTTGTGGATGTGGTCAATACCATGCTGGACGAAAGTATTCCTCTTACCACAAATGAGTTTGATGAATGGGGTAATCCGAAGGAAGTTGCCGCGTATGCTTATTTGAAAAGCTATTCACCTTATGAAAATGTAGAGAAGAAAGATTACCCGAACATGTTGGTTACAACGGGGCTTCATGATAGCCAGGTGCAATATTTTGAACCGGCAAAATGGGTGGCGAAATTGCGGGATATGAAAACAGGTGACCAGGTTCTATTCCTCCATACAAATATGAAATTCGGTCATGGTGGAGCGTCCGGAAGATTTGATTATTTGAAAGATGTTGCGCTTAGTTATGCGTTTCTTTTTGCACTGGAAGGGATAGTGAAATAGATCGTTAGTAAGAGCTGCGTAAAAATCGAGTGATGACTTTTATTGGAAAATAAGTGACGTGTAAGTCACAGGCCGGGAGGCCTGCGCCAGAGAGAAATCGCGGGATGTAAAACAGGTGACCAGGTTTTGTTACTTCATACAAATATGAAATTTGGTCATGGTGGAGCTTTCGGTAGATTTGATTATTTGAAAGATGTTGCGCTTAGTTATGCGTTTCTTTTTGCGCTGGAAGGGATAGATAAATGATATATTTCCCTTATAATCTTTTTATATTAAATCGTGTTTGTAAACTATTTAAAACATAAAGATGAGGATATATTTTTTACAACTTTAAATTGTGACACTGGGTGAATGAAGGCGTTTATCGTTATTTTGTTAATAGGTCACGAAAGTAAAATTTTTTTAAAAGAGTTTAGTTTGAAGTAAACAATTTATGGCTACATTTGTTTTAAAGAAATTAGAGGCGATTGTTGGTAAACAACAGTTTTTCGAACTTATCGTTGATGGTTGTAGCCAATTTGATGAATATTGTCAAGCAATAAAGAATAATAAACAGTATAATTCAGAGTTGTTAAAAATATTTTCTTTAATGAATCAAGTCTCCCTATTGAAAATGCTGCCACAAACAAAATTTAAAGATATAACCCCAAAAAAAGAAACAGTTAAAGAGTATGAAATTAAGTCTTAGCATTTAAGAGTTTATGCTTTTCATTTGGAAAAGACAGGGAAAATTGTAGCATATGGCGGCTATAAAAACACGCAAAAGGATGATATTTCTAAATTCAGGTCCTATAAAACTAGATATTTAAAAAGATTACAAAATGATAACCCGAAAAGAGTTACTTAGCAGTAAAGAATATTGGTTGGTAAAATTTCAAAGTGCTTTATACGAACAAGTTGAAAAGTATTTGATTGAAAATAAAATTTCAAAAACAGAATTTGCAAAAAAACTTGGTGTAAGTAAAGGATACGTATCTCAAATTTTAAATGGTGACTTTGACCATAAGATTAGTAAACTTATTGAATTGAGCCTTGCAATAGAAAAAGTTCCTCTTTTGAAATTTGAAAATGTAGAAAAAATCATTTTCCTTGATTCAATTGGTGTTGTTGATGTTTCAGATTCGAAAGATATTTTGGATCATATAAAAGAAGAGACAAAAACGGAAGTTTTTAAACGGTCTTTTCCTAAAAAAACAATTGTCAGGAAAGTTCCGAAAAAGATTAATTCTGCTCAATAAGATTATCAAAAAAATTAAATTTGGTAAGAGAAATTATTTAATAAATGTAACTACAATTGGATGGCTACTCAAAAGAAAAACCTATAGATTGTACCAAAAATTAAGCAAAACGCAGGTTATTTGACCTGCGTTTTGTTTAATTTATTTAAAATGGGTTATTCGGTTTCTTGAAATTCCTTACTCCAATACTACAACTCTATCCTTCGGGTATTTTACACTATAACTCTTTGTCAGTTTCTTTTCCTGCCCCGGTTGTAAGGTCACATTCCAGGTAATGATGCCTGTTTCTTTTTCAACCTGGCTTTTTTAACCTGGGCAGGAGCAGAAAAGCTGGCTATGATTGAAAAGAGTAAACAAATGATTGATATTCTCATAAAAGCATTTTTTAGGTAATTAAAATTAGTGTTTGGTCTTTGTACTTTAGAACTTTCCGGGTTGGAAATGTTCTTTGTTGCAAGAACAATCGATATCACTTTTAAAAATAGTTAGAATGAATCATTGTTTCAAATCTATTTAAAAATCTCAATGATTATTTTAAAACCATTTGAATCAATTGAAAAACTTCATAAAATATGCCGGCATGAAAACTTTTCAGGCCAGCATTTTTCTATCAAAAATACCTTCTTCAAAAATTTATTTTAGCCTTAAGGAATAATCTCATTCCATTAATGCCCATTTGTACAGGATCCCACGCTCCCCCGGTTTCTCCATCGTATGCTTTGGTTTTAGCTCCATGTACGTATCCTAAATCAGGATGTTCATTAAACAAATTATCAGCTCCGGTAAATAAAGTGATGTTCTTGTTTATTTTATAAGATAGATAAAGATCAGTAACTATTTTTCCATTGTAATTAAATTGCTCGGTGACTGTTTGGCCATTATCCAATTCTATTTGTGGCGGATAGGTGTTGTCCCATCCATAGCCATACAGGATTATTTTACCAAAATAAGTAAGGTGGGTTCCAATTTTGAAATTTTGTGATACACCATAATCAACCGTTAATCCAATCTTTTGCGGAGGTGCTGATGCAAGCACAAATTTTTGTTCCCGCTCACTAAAGAATGCCTGACGCTCATCAAATGATCTGTTGAGTTTTGAAGGCACGTTTATCTTGTCAATTTTCATATGCTGAAAGTTTGCCGCCAGCAATACATTTAAACTCTGTTTATTCCATGATTTAGAATAATTTAAAATGATATCGATTCCTGTATTGGTCGTATTGACTGCATTGGCAAAAAACTGTAATTGAGATATGTTCAATTCGTCCAGGATTGGTTTTAAAGCAGTCGTAGTATCAAACTGGCCTGAAAGTACCACGCGATTTTTTATTTTTACCAGGTAACCATCTACAGTAATTGTAAAATTATCAAATGGTTTTGCAGTAAAACCAAGACTTGCATTTACGGATTTTTCCTGGGTCAATTTAGGTATTCCTGCCGCTTTTGTAATAGAGCTATAGTTGGGAGCTAATTTTACATCGAAAGATACACCTCCCTGGAAATTAGTAAATGTATTGCTGAAATTAATTTGTTGTAAGGAAGGAGCCCTGAATCCGGTACTAACGGACCCTCTTATATTCACCTTAGGCGAAACTTTATAACGGGTGGCAAATTTATAGGTGCTTAAAAATCCAAAATCACTGTAATTCTCTGCCCTTACAGCTCCTGTTGCAAGCCATTTTTCTGTAACGTCAAGGTCTGCCTGAACGTAAACTCCTTCGGTATATCTTTTTGCATCGACCTCATCTGCCGGCTGAAATCCGGGGAAACCCTGTGAGCCGGAGGCTTTTCCATTTGGAATGTCGTAATTAAAATAGGATGCTTTTTCTCCTGCATATATTTTATACTGCTCAAACCGGAACTCTCCACCCGCAGAGAAAACAAGACCGTGTGCTACAGAGGGAATATTTTTACTGAAATCTACATTGGTTGTATTTTGTAAAAAGCTGAATCCTCCATCGTCAAAATGATTCTGATGCAATCCCGCAGCGCCAAGGGAAGCATTGTATGTTTTATCTCCATAGTAATGGAAATTATTTTTGCCGATGGTATTACTTACATCCCAACTCCAATCTTTTTTTGTGGTTCCCTTGAAGCCCGCTGCTAAAGAAGCATCGCTGATTTTAGTCTGAATGTGCGGATTAAAAACAGTATCCGGATTGTTACCCACAACTGGTACGCTTACCATATAATTCGGATCATAAATTAATTTGCCGTCAGCATCTGTCGGAAATCTTTCCGGGCGCGCTGATCCGGGGTCACTATAATTATGAAAGGATCTCGTGTAGGCATATGCGTCAGAGGATTTGATATTATATCCTCCAAAAGCATAAAAAGATGTTTTCGTTAAAGCAATAGGGATTTCCATATTTACCATAGCACCACCGCTGTTCACAGAACCATCTCCGACAGCCCGGCGACCTGTGTTTATTGGCAGCCCGCCCTTCGTATTCAAGTCGTTGTTCAGTACTTGTCTAAACGTTTTTTCCTGTGTAAAATAATCACCTGTGATATTTATAAAACCTGTTTTTGATTTTCCAAGTGCAAATCCTTTATTGATGCTGGCATTAAATGCTTTTCCATCGAGCCCATCACCATAAATATATTGGGAATGAAGCGACTTTTTGAAATAGGGATTAAATTTCTTATCATAATACCCTGAACCACCAAGGTCAATTTGCCAATCGGGGGTTTGCTTTTTTAATACCAAATTTATTACTCCGGCGATAGCATCAGAGCCATATTGCGCAGAGGCTCCATCTCTTAAAATTTCTACGCGGTCAATAGCCGCTTCAGGAATTGCATTCAAATCAGTCCCTGAATTTCCACGGCCTCTTGTGCCAAAAATAGCGACGAACGCTGTTTGATGCCTGCGTTTTCCATTTATTAAAACTAAAGTTTGATCCGGACCTAACCCTCTGAGAGTGGCCAGGTCAATCTGGTCAGCACCATCACTGCCGCTTTGCTTATTAAAGTTAAAAGAAGGTGCAGCATAATTGAGTAAAGAGGTGAGGTCAGACCGGCCCGATGAAAGATTTGCATCAGCTAAATTAATTACATCTACAGGTACCGGAGATTCCAGTTTTACTCTTCCGCTTCCCCTGCTACCAAGGAGTACGATCTGTTCTAATTGGGTGACTTCTGCTGTCATTACAACGGAAAGAAAGGACATGTTTGAAATGGTCACCTGGTGTATTTTATATCCTGTTGAGGTAAAAGTCAGTACATCTCCATTCTTGGCTGCAATAGAAAATTCTCCACTTGAATTGGTCGTGGTTCCAGCTCCGGAGGACTTGACTAAAATGGAAACACTTTCTATTGGACTTCCTTGAGTATTTGTCACTTTTCCATCAATTTTTTGTGCATGTGCCGAAAAAATGAAGAGAAGGAAAATGAATGTTGCCTGAATATACTTTTGTAACCGTTTCATAAGAGAGTTTTTTTTTAATTAAAAATGAATAAAACCAAATGAATTCTGAGAAGCTATTGAAGACTAATATAGGATAAAATCTAATATTAAAGCTATCGACTTATTTTAATCATTGGATAATTTATTTTTTAAATGATCATTTATTTTTTAAAGAATTTCTTTCTAATGTCAAATTGTTTTAAAATTGGTTCATATTCATTAGCTGGCAAAAAGTAAAATGACTAAATCCCGAATCTTATCAACTTTAATTTTTATTTCAGGATCAAAGGGAATTTCAATAAATTTAAAGTGTAATAAAATCATTTTCATAAAGGAGAATTCATTTTCTTGAAGAAATTACTATTGACAATGATAAAACGCTCCTCATGATAAAACGACTTTTTGCATTTATCTATTATATTCTTTTCTATGACCACTTTTGCTCAGCACCTAACTCCCCGGCAACTGTACCCCGGCTTGTTTGAAGACATCCAGCTTTCAGATATTTATCCAGACAGTAAAACATTTCCGGATGTAATTCCGTTAAAGGATCCGAAAGAAATCATGAAGGATTACCTGGCAGAAAAAAATAAACAAGGATTTTCCTTAAAAGATTTTACTCAGAAAAATTTCAAATTGCCGCCCTCAAAAGCAATTGGTTTTGTATCAAACACAGCTTTAGGTTTAAGACATCATATAGATATTTTATGGACTGTTCTGCATCAAGATGTTTCCACTTCATCAGAATTCCCTACATCACTTATCCCACTGCCAAATCCTTATATCGTTCCGGGTGGAAGATTCAGGGAAGTATATTACTGGGATTCCTATTTTACAATGTTAGGTTTAAAAGAAGCAGGCAAGATCAGCATGATCGAAGAAATGGTGGATAATTTTGTTTGGCTGATAAATACCTATGGTTTTATTCCGAACGGAAATCGAACGTATTATCTCACACGTTCTCAACCTCCGTTCTTTTCTCTGATGGTCACATTGCTTGCATCTGTAAAGGGAGAAGATATATTTGTAAAATATTCGTCTGCTCTTGAAAAGGAATATGATTTCTGGATGAAAGGAAGAGCTGGTTTAAAACCAGGAAATGCAAAAGAAAATGTTGTGATGCTTGACGATGGAAGTGTGTTGAACAGGTATTGGGACGCCGGAGATTATCCAACGGAAGAATCGTATAAAGAAGATCTGTTAGCAGCAAAAAAAAGTAAGCAGGATCCTAAAGAGTTTTACAGGAATATTCGTGCGGCAAATGAATCGGGCCTGGATTTCAGTAGTCGGTGGTTTGCAGATGGGCATTCACTTTCTACGATTATTACAACAAATCTTTTGGCGGTGGATTTAAATGGGTTGCTATATCATTTGGAAAAAACCATTGCAAAAGCCAACAAGTTAAATGGAGATTCCAAACGCGCGCAATCGTTTCTTAACAAAAGTGGAGAAAGAAAGAAATCTATTCAAAAGTATTTTTGGAATACGGAGTTGGATTGCTTTACAGATTATAACTGGAAGCTAAAAGAATTTTCTGCACAAAAAACACTTGCAGGTTTAGTGCCTCTGTTCTTTAACCTTGCTACAAAGGAACAAGCCCAAAATGTAGCCGAACTAATAGAAAAAGAATTTTTAAAACCCGGTGGACTTTTAACCACCTTAAAAAATACCGGAGAGCAATGGGATGCGCCGAATGGATGGTCTCCTTTGGAATGGATTTCTATAACCGGACTAAATAATTATGGATTTGAAAAATTAGCAAATACAATTGCCCGTAGGTGGATAAAATTAAACACAGAGGTGTTTATGCAAACCGGGAAATTGATGGAGAAATACAATGTATCTGACATAGGTCTTACTGCTGGTGGCGGCGAATATCCTTTGCAGGATGGGTTTGGCTGGACGAATGGCGTTTTACTTAATTTGCTGAATAAGTATTCTTCGAAATAGGTATTTTTATTATTGGTATTGTAAATATATATTATCATTTATATCAGGCGATCTTTTTTGAAAAAATAAATAGACAATATGAATAAAGTATAATAAATTTAGAAGCTTATAAGGGATCATGGAAGATCAAAAGAAGAATTTTACTACTTAAAATATGCCACTCAAAAATTAATTTCTATGATGAAAGTATCTTTTACATTAATGATCATGCTTTTTTCTTCTTATTCTTTTGCACAACATTTAACTCCCCGGCAATTGTACCCCGGCCTGTTTGAAGATATCCAGCTATCGGATATTTATCCTGATAGTAAAACATTTCCCGATGCAATTCCGCTAAAGAATCCAAAAGAGATCATGAAAGTATATCGGGCAGAAAAAAATAAACCCGGTTTTTCCTTAAAGGATTTTACGCAGAAAAATTTCAAATTGCCTCCATCAAAAGCAACAGGTTTTGTTTCAAACACAGGGTTAGGCTTAAGGCATCATATCGATACTTTGTGGACAGTATTGCATCAATATGCCTCCACTCCATCAGAGTTCCCGACGTCCCTTATTCCGCTTCCAGAACCTTATATCATTCCGGGAGGAAGATTCAGGGAAGTCTATTATTGGGATTCCTATTTTACAATGTTGGGTTTAAAAGAAGCCGGGAAAATCAATATGATCGAAGAAATGGTGGATAATTTTGCCTGGCTCATAAAAACGTATGGCTTTATTCCGAACGGAAACCGTACTTATTACCTGACGCGGTCACAACCGCCGTTTTTTTCTCTGATGGTCACATTGCTTGCATCTGTAAAAGGAGAAGATGTGTTGGTGAAATATCTTCCGGCACTTGAAAAGGAATATGATTTCTGGATGAAAGGCAACAAAGGTTTAAAACCAGGAAATGCAAAAGAAAATGTTGTGATGCTTGCCGATGGAAGTGTGTTGAACAGGTATTGGGATGCCGGCGATTATCCCAGGGAAGAATCCTACAAAGAAGATCTGTTAGCAGCAAAAAAGAGTAAGCAGGATCCAAAAGAATTTTACAGGAATATCCGTGCTGCAGCAGAATCGGGACTGGATTTTAGCAGCCGTTGGTTTGCAGATGGACATTCACTTGGTACAATTATTACAACAGATTTTTTAGCAGTGGATTTAAATGGATTGTTGCACCATTTGGAAAATACAATTGCAAAAGCCAACAAATTAAAAGGAGATTCCAAACGGGCAGAATTGTTTCTTAAAAAAAGTGAAGCAAGGAAAACAGTCATGCAGAAATATTTCTGGAATTCTTCACTGGGTTTCTTTACAGATTACAACTGGAAATTAAAGGAATTCTCTACACAGAAAACTCTTGCCGGATTAATGCCATTGTATTTTAATCTTGCAACCAAAGAACACGCAGAAAAAGTGGCTATTTTAATTGAAAAAGATTTTTTAAAGCCCGGCGGACTTTTAACTTCACTCACAAATACAGGACAGCAATGGGATGCACCAAATGGCTGGCCTCCTTTGGAATGGATTTCTATAGTTGGATTAAATCATTATGGGTTTAATAAATTAGCAAATACAATTGCCCGTAGGTGGATAAAATTAAACACAGAGGTGTTTATGCAAACCGGGAAATTGATGGAGAAATACAATGTATCTGACATGGGTCTTACTGCCGGTGGCGGCGAATATCCTTTGCAGGATGGGTTTGGCTGGACGAATGGCGTGTTGTTGAGTTTGTTGAATAAATATTCTCCGAAATAATTTCTTTCAGGAAAACCAGAGCTTGATTTTATCGTATATCCTTTATTTTAATTTTTTATAACAGGTAAGATTATTCTTGATGCATGTGCACCATCATGATACAGGCGTATGGTTGATTTTTGAAAATCTTTTGAATCTGCCTCCGGAATGCGCATAAATTTTTGTGGATTCATATCTACCAAAGGGAACCAACTGCTTTGCACCTGCACCATTATTTTATGCCCTTTTTTAAAAGTATGCAGTACATCATTCAGATCAAATTTTACTTCAGATACTTTTCCGGGAACAAAAGCCTCCGGAGTGACATAATTATTTCTGAATTTTCCGCGCATCACTTCTGCCCGAACAAGGCGTTGAAAACCCTTGCCATCATTTATCTGATCTGTTTGGGGAATGTCAATTTTATTTTCGGGGACCACATCTATTAGTTTTACAATAAAGTCGGCGTCAGTAGTAGAAAGACTCACATAAATATCCGCTACGATTTTTCCTCCGATCGTTATATCCTCCGTTAATACGGGCGTTTCATACGTCAAAACATCCTTTCGCTCTGATGCAAACCGCTGGTCTTCTATCATGTATTCATTATTTCTTCTGCCTGAAGTTTTAGCAGTGTAGGGTACGGG
>JBBSSE010000052.1:0-10956 GCA_038242375.1 Chitinophagales bacterium | reverse complement strand
CAATTATTTCAAAAATAAAAGACGGATCCTGCCTGTTTGTTTATAGTCCCGGAAATTATGCGGCGAAGTCGCCCGTTTTGCAACTTGCAAGTTTATAAATTTTTATTTAGTATTAGATTTTGTATGATTTAAGTTCCATAGAAATATGGAACTTTTTTTTGGGGTTAGCAACTTCATATTCTTTCCCCGAACAATTACGAATGAATGCTACTATTTAATAAGGATATTTTTTGAAATAACATTATCTCCAAAAAAAAACTGCATATTTGCATCATGCAACTCTGGAAAAATATCATCAACAGACCATCTTAAGGTTTCCTCCACTTTTCCATTTACGATTTCCCATACTTATCACCAATTTATCATATTTATCACCAATTTATCATTACAAAAAATTAATTGTATGAATACTATCATTGAGCCTTTTAAAATAAAATCCGTTGAACCAATCTATTTCAATACAAGAGAAGAACGGGTTGAAAAATTAGAAAAAGCGTTTTACAATCCTTTTCTGATCCACTCAAACGATGTGCTGATCGACCTGTTGACAGACAGTGGAACCAGCGCTATGAGCAGTGAACAATGGGCAGGCATTATGAGAGGCGATGAATCTTATGCAGGTAGTCCCAGTTTTTTCCGGTTCGAAAAAACCATCCAGGATATAACCGGAATGCCTATTGTAATTCCAACGCACCAGGGACGCGCCGCAGAGAAGATTCTCTTTAGTATCCTGGGCGGTAAAGGAAAATATTTCGTGAGCAATACGTTGTTTGATACCACGCGTGCAAATATTGAGTTCTCCGGTGCTGAAGGTGTGGACCTGATCTGCGAAGAAGGGAAACATCCTTCTACTCCTGCTCCATTTAAAGGCAATATGAATACTGTATTGTTACGGAAGTTTATTGAAGAAAAAGGTGCAGAGAATATTCCGCTGGTGATGATCACTGTTACGAATAATTCCGGTGGCGGACAACCTGTAAGCATGCAGAATGTACGTGACGTAAAGAAGATTTGTGTTGAATACAATATTCCTCTTTTTATAGATGCCTGCCGCTTTGCGGAGAATTGCTACTTTATTAAATTAAGGGAAGAAGGCTATGCTGAAAAATCAGTTCCTGAAATTGTAAAAGAACTTTTTTCCTATGCGGATGGATGTACAATGAGTGCAAAAAAAGATGCTTTTGCAAATATTGGTGGTTTCCTTGCATTGCACAACGAAAAGCTTGCCATGGAGTGTAGAAATATTCTCATTATTACAGAAGGGTTTCCTACGTATGGTGGGCTTGCAGGCAGGGATCTTGAAGCAATTGCCATCGGATTAAATGAGGTAATGGATGAAAATTATCTTCGCTACCGCATTCGTAGTATTGAATACCTGACAAATAAATTAATCGACGCCGGAGTTCCTGTGATGCAACCAGCCGGCGGACATGCTTTATACATTGACGCAAAAGAATTTCTGAATCATATTCCGGTAGATCAATATCCCGGACAAGCCCTAGTGTGTGCACTTTACGTTGAAGGTGGCATTCGCGGAGTAGAGATTGGTTCGTTGATGTTTGGGAAATACGATGAAAATCACAAATTAATTCCGGCACAACTGGAACTGGTACGTTTGGCCATTCCAAGAAGAGTGTACACGCAAAGTCATATTGATTATGTGGCAGAAGCAATTATCGAATTATTCCAGAAGCGCGCAGAAATAAAAGGGCTTGAGATTGTAGAAGAAGCGCCTATGTTGAGGCATTTTACGGCGAAGTTGAAGGAGGTTTAAAGCTGTGAGTTGCGAGCTGTGAGCTTGTGCGAGAAAAGGTTGTCAAATTTCGAATTTGGCAACCTTTTTTGTATCCTCTTTTATCCTGTACCAATCCTGCATGAAATAAGGCATTATTCTTATAACAATTTTTCAAGTTGCGGAGATAAACTCTGCTAATCTCCGCAATTATGCAGAGATTAATTCTTATATTTACCGAACTACAATTAATTGATAATGACAAAATATATTTATCAACATGAAGGCTGGACTAATTTTGGCTGGAAAGATGTTTCTATTAATGCCATTTTTGGGGAAGTTCGAAATTTGCAGGGGAAAATATCAGGACAGATGAGCGCATTGGGATTTTCAATCAAGGAAGAAGCAACACTTACCACGTTGACCCTTGATGTAGTAAAATCATCAGAAATCGAAGGCGAGCAACTGGATTACGGGCAGGTTCGTTCCTCGATTGCCAGGAAATTGGGGATAAATGTTGGAGGACTTACCCCAACTGACAGAAACGTTGAGAGTGTTGTTGACATGATGATTGACGCCACACAAAATTATTTAAATCCAATAACTAGTGAACGTTTGTTTGGTTGGCATTCCGCACTTTTTCCAACAGGATATAGTGGTATGTATAAAATAGAAATTGGATCTTATCGTACAGGTGAAATGCAGATCGTTTCCGGAGCCATGGGGAAGGAAAAAATACATTTTGAAGCAGTTGCTCCCGAAATGGTAAAAGATGAAATGAATACCTTCCTTTTATGGCTTAACAAAAACGAGGATTTAGATCCGGTTTTGAAAGCAGCAATTGCCCACTTTTGGTTTATTATTATTCATCCTTTTGACGATGGCAATGGCAGGATTGCAAGAGCTATTACAGATTTGTTGCTGACAAGAGGAGAAAAATTACCCGAGCGGTTTTATAGTATGTCCAATCAGATACTTAAAGAGAGAAAACAGTATTATGCTGTGTTGCAAAAAGTTCAACACAGCAATGGAGACATAACTGAATGGCTGGATTGGTTTCTTCATTGTCTGAAAAACGCTTTATTAGAGACAGAGACAATTTTGCAAAAAATATTGAGTAAAACAGAGTTCTGGAAAATGCACGAATACACTACCATGAACGAGCGGCAACGGTTGGTGGTAAATAAATTACTTGAAGGGTTTGAGGGTAAATTAAAATCGTCCAAGTGGGCTAAGATAGCCAAATGCTCTCCTGACACTGCTTTACGCGACATAAAAGATTTAATAGAAAAAGGTATAATGAAACAAGAGCAGGCAGGTGGGCGAAGTACGAACTACGAATTGAATGAATTTTAGAAATATTCCTTCATTCCGAAGTCCTGGATGCCAAGACTCAAAACTGATCGCTATCAGTTGCTTTGAGCTGAGAGCTTTGAGCCATGAGCGTTTAAAGGTTGCCAATTTTCGAAAGTTGGCAACCTTTGTTTTATCAACATTCAGGCCTCATTCCCAACCCTTCTCCAGTGGGAGAAGGGAATATGCCCGAGGCTACTGAATAAAATCAGTTTTACAAAATGGGCCATGCCTAGGCATTTACTGAAATGCGCTACTATTCCTCCCGGCGAATAGGTTTTGAATTACATTTCGTTATTTTTTTATTAAATATTAAGGTAAATACCTTTATCTTTTAAGTAAGTGAGCTATTTGTTGATGGGCTCAAAGCTCAAAGCTCATAGCTCATAGCTAACGGCTGACGCCTGAAACCTCACAATCACCTACCTTTGCACCTCACCTACTGTTGAAAAATAGCAAAAACATAGATACATGAGCGATCAACCATTCAAAAAATTTATAAACCCTAAAAAAAGCAACGCTTCTATCAAAGAAAAGCATCGCCAGGATAAAAAGACGGCTAAAAAACAACGTGCTGTAGATATAGAAAAGCATTTTGAAGAAAAAAGAGCCTCCCGCCAAAGAGGATTTGAGGTGCAACCGAAACCTGCGGATAAACCGGATAAGCGACAAAAATATCCGCAAAAACCAAAAGGAACCTCAACATCAACATCTGCAACAACAACTGCATCAACAACATCCACAACATCCACACCGGTTAAGGAAGGTGAAAAAGTTAAGAAAGTAATTCCGGGTGAAATGCCTTTGAATAAGTTTTTAGCCCATTGTGGCGTTACTTCAAGAAGAGATGCTGTAACCTTAATCATAGATGGAAAAGTCACTGTTAATAAAAACGTTGTAACACAACCTGCCTTTAAGGTGAACGAGAAAGACGATGTTTATTACAATGGCAAAAAACTGTATGTCAGCAAAAATCTTGTGTATATTCTACTAAATAAACCAAAGGATTATATTACCACGACAGAGGATCCTCAAAATCGCAAAACGGTTTTACAGCTTATTCAAAAAGCAACTGATCAACGTATATATCCGATTGGCAGGCTGGATAGAAATACTTCCGGCGTATTATTGCTTACGAATGATGGCGATCTTACCCAGGAATTGACTCATCCAAGTTTTAATGTAAAGAAAGTATATGAAGCCAAGCTTGACAAGCCTCTTCTGAAAGCTGATTTTGAAAAAATACTTACAGGAATTACATTGGATGACGGAGAAATCTTTGCAGATGCACTTGGCTATACAGATCCAAAAGATAAATCAATCATCGGAATAGAATTACATAGCGGACGCAACAGAATTGTTCGCCGCATATTTGAACATTTGGGCTATGATGTAAAAGGCCTGGACAGGGTGATGTATGCGAATCTTACAAAAAAGAATGTAGACAGAGGTAAATGGCGTTACCTGAATGAAAAAGAAGTCCGCCTGCTTAAATTCATGAATAAGCAAAAAAATGTAAGTGGCGCAGGTACCAACCAAAGCAAGCCTAAACCTAATAAAGATTCTAAATAATTTACTTTGAAAGATTATTCAATCATCTTTGAAAATGATGACTTTGTAGCTGTGGATAAAGCTTCCGGATTACTCACGATTCCGGACAGGCACAATGAAAAACAAGCATCCTTATATACTTCCCTCACACGCAAGTATGGTAAAATATTTATCGTACACCGTTTGGACAGGGATACAAGTGGCCTGCTTTTATTTGCAAAAAATGAAGCAACCCACAAATATCTCTCGCAATTATTTGAAGCACGTAATATTGAAAAACATTACCTGGGAATTGTAAAAGGTTCTATGCAGCATAAAACCGGAACGATTAACGAACCTATTGCGGAACATCCTTTTAACAAAGGGCAAATGATCATTGCAAAAAAAGGTAAACCATCTGTTACTGACTATGAAGTTTTGGAAGATTACGGGAAATATTCCCTCATCGATTTCAATATTCATAGCGGTCGTACTCACCAGATCAGGGTACATGCAAAGTCTGTGGGGCACCCGCTTATTTGTGATGTATTATATGGAGATGGGAAACCGGTATTGTTATCTTCCTTCAAGAAAAAATATAAGTTAAGCATCAATGAAGAAGAGGAAAGACCGCTGATCAACAGACTGGGTCTTCACTCGAACAAGCTTAAATTTAAGGATATTCATGGTATAGAGCATTCTATAGAAGCACCTCTTCCAAAAGATATGAGAGCGCTTTTAAACCAATTAAAAAAGAACCGGTAATGATCGGTTCTTTTTTAATTGGTATCTATTTATATTTAAAGGAACATCAGTTTTCCGGAACTGGTGTATATCTTAAATATGGTTTTACTTCCCTTATACCCTTTGGAAACTTTATAATAGCCTCTTCTGTACTGATAGAGGTGGACACGATTACTTCATCTTCATTATTCCAATCCGCAGGAGTTGCTACGCTGTGTTTTGATGTAAGTTGAAGGGAATCCAAAACACGTAGTACTTCATTAAAATTTCTGCCTGTTGATGCCGGATATACGATCATCAGTTTTACTTTTTTATCTGGCCCAATCACAAATAACGAACGCACAGTAGCTGTAGCAGATGCATTTGGATGGAGCATTCCGTACAAATTGGCAACTTTTTTCTCCTCATCGGCTATAATTGGAAAATCGACATCGCAATTTTGGGTTTCTATAATATCATTTCTCCATCCCATGTGAGAATCAAGACCATCCACACTTACTGCCAATACTTTCGTATCGCGCTTTTCAAATTCTTTTTTTAATTGAGCGGTACGTCCCAGTTCTGTGGTACACACAGGTGTATAATCTGCAGGATGAGAAAAAAGAATTCCCCAGCTATCTCCAAGAAAATCATGAAAATCAATAAATCCTTCGGTTGTTTCAGCCGTAAAATTTGGGGCTACATCACCTAATTGTAAACTCATAATGTTGAAATTTTATAAATTAGAAAAATAAATGGTTACAGAATTACAAAAAATAAATTAGTTATCCATAACCTTTCCGGAAAACGGGAAAAGTTTATCTTTTTAAGAACCTGGTGAATATGCAAGAAGGAGGCTTTCTATCGTTATAAACGATACCAAATATATTTTTCAGCTAGCGTGATTTTCATAAATAAGGTAAATAAGGTTAGCTTGAGTATGGCTGTAATCGCTACTAAGGTTGAAGGCTGTTTATTAATCTGTAGAATTCTAATAAGCCGCAGACAGTATTTATGCGGAAAACAACTTAAATTATTATAGAGAATTCGTGTAATTCGTGCCTGAAATTCGTGTTTCAATTATGCATTTTTGAATTGCCTCCAGCTTTAGCTGGTGGTTTCAAAAGTATTATTCACCGGGCTTTAGCCCAAATATCCTATGAAGTAAATCCCGAAAAAATCTTATTTCCCGGAAGCACGAAAAACCGCATCCCCTCCAAACCTGTTTTTAACTTCGTCAATAGCCTTGTACAAATTTGACTTATTACTTGTGTCCTGGAATAAATTGGTTTGAATACTGCCTTTGAATAGGCTGCTGGCCCGTACTCCAAGCAATCTCACAGTATGCCTGCTTTTATATAATTGCAGGAATAATGCTTTTGCTACGGGAATGATCTCATCCTCTGCTAAAGTATGAGGAATACTCACCTGCCTTGTGGCAACTTCAAAGTTTGAATATTTTATTTTTATGGTAAAACAACCGGCGGATGTTTCATTCTTCCTGAGTTCAAATGCAATCTGCTCACACATGCGAACAATTTCACTCATCAGGAAAGAAATATCGGCTATATCCTTTTCAAATGTATTTTCTTTGGAAATCGATTTTTGCTCTCTTATTGGATTAACGACTGATGTGTCATTGGCATTGGCTCTATTCCACAGGTCAACACCTGATTTACCAAATATTTTTTCGAGTTTTTCTGAAGAAACATTTTGAATATCCCTGATGATATTAAAACCATGGTATTTCAAAATGTGTTCCAGTTGTGGCCCCACTCCCGGTATTTTACCAACTTCCTGCGGAGCTAAAAAATTCTTCTCACTTCCCGGAGGTACCTGTAAAAAACCATTCGGTTTAGCTTCATTCGTGGCCATCTTTGCCACCATTTTATTATTTCCAATACCAAAGGAAAGAGGAAGTCCTGTTTGTCCTGAAATAAATTCCCGCAGTTCGATCATCCATTTTAAAGGATCGAAATATTTATCCATGCCGCTTAGATCAATATAGAATTCATCTATCGATGCTTTTTCAAATAGAGGTGCTCTGGAAGCGATAATATCACTTACGGATTTCGAAGCTTTCACATATTCGTCGTAATGGCCGGGAATGATAATCGCGTGTGGGCATAACCGGACAGCCATTTTCATGGCCATTGCTGAATGCACACCAAATTTACGGGCTTCATAGCTGCAGGTAGTTACAATTCCCCGTTCGAGGTGTCCTCCCACAATAACCGCTTTGCCCTTTAGTTCGGGCGCCTTCAATAATTCCACCTCTACAAAAAAGGAATCCATATCAAGATGAGCGATGGGCATATGAGGTATTAGGTATTAGGTTTTATGTATTAGGTGGAAGCTAGTAGCTATCGGTTTTGAGCTTTCAACTGCAATATCAATCACCGAATTCAAAAATTTTATGCGAATTTACAGATGTTTGGGAAGAATTTGAAATCGGCATAAAATAGGATGTTTTTTAGTTAGACGTAAACCATAATTTAAATGGGCAAAATTAATGAGAAGAAAAAAATAAGCGAATTAAAGAAACGGAAAATTCCAATCGTAAAGATTGACAAATCGTTGAATAAATTTGATGACAAAATTCTATTTCCAGAAAAATTGGAGAAAACCAACGAAATGTTGAAAAAAGTTGGACTTCCAAAACAATGGATGACGGAATAGGTGTAAGGTATTAGGTATTAGGTATCAGGTATTAGGTATTAGGTATCAGCTATCAGGTATTAGGTATCAGGTATTAGGTATCAGGTATTAGGTATCAGGTATTAGGTATCAGGTATTAGGTATCAGCTATCAGCTCACGCCTCCCTATAGAGATCCAACAATCCATCTGCAATATCTACATACAGCAACCGGTTTTTTTTATCTGTTTTTAAAAGGGAGGCTTCGTGTATCGGGATGAGGGCTTCCTTATCTCCAAGCATGACTTTACACAATATCTGGTGGGGTTGTTCTATGACTTCAACTACTTTTCCAATTTCCTCTTTATCACTTATGATCATATATCCAAGAAGGGAGATCGGCGCAGCACCGGCGGCAAATTTCTTAAAATCTTCTTCAATAAGCCAAACTTCCTTTTTTAGTAGAATTCGGGCAGATTCTTTGGAGGAAATTCCTTCTAAAGAAATCAGGATTTCCGTATGATTTTTGATTTTTGCGTCTGTAAGAAAGTAAGGGAGAAAAGAATCTTTTGATTCTTCTATAAAAATGTTCTCCAACCCTTTGAGAGCCGTTTTCTGTCCTAAAGAATGCTCAAGGACCACTTGTCCGGTTACGCCATGTGTGGCGGCTATTTTTCCAACTTTAAAATAATCACTCATCGTGGTGCAAAAGTATTTGTTATTGGCATACCAATGAACCCTGATCGGAAAAATTAAGTTCCCATATATTCTCTTAGGAGATCTCCTTTTGAAACTGTACGTAATTTAGTAAGCGCTTTATCTTTTATTTGCCGAACTCTTTCTCTTGTCAGATGATAACGCTCTCCCAAATCTTCAAGGCTCATAGCCTCAGATACGCCAATTCCATAAAAATAGCAGATCACTTCTTTTTGTCTCGGCGTGAGAACGGATAAAGATCTCTGGACTTCCTGGCGTAAAGAATCCCTGAACATGAGTTGTTTATCAGCGGCATCAGCATTTACGTTTTCCATAACATCCATTAAAGTTCCTTCCTCATCACCACCACCAAGTGGCGAATCCATACTTACATGCCTCGATGCCACACTCATAGCCGAATGAACTTCATCAATTTCCACCTCCAAATACTGAGCGATTTCTTCCATGGAGGGTGTACGTTCAAACTCCTGTTCCAGGTGAGAATAAGCCCTGCTAATCCTGTTTGTAAGTCCTACCTTATTTAAAGGAAGACGGACAATTCTTGATTGCTCTGCCAAAGCCTGCATAATACTTTGTCTTATCCACCAAACACCATAACTAATAAATTTAAATCCACGTGTTTCATCAAATCGTTGTGCGGCCTTGATTAGTCCCAGGTTTCCCTCATTAATCAGATCCGCGAGGGTAAGTCCCTGGTTTTGATATTGTTTTGCCACGGAAACCACAAAACGAAGGTTCGCTTTAGTTAGTTTATCCAGGGCCTTTTGATCTCCTTGTTTAATTAAAACAGCCAGTCGAACCTCTTCTTCAGCGGTTATTAAATCTACTTTTCCTATTTCCTGCAAATATTTTTCTAAACTTTCACTCTCCCTGTTCGTAATGGATTTCGAAATCTTTAGCTGACGCATACTCATGGTTACGGTAAAATTTAAAAGAGGTGATATTAATTCTGGTTTAAAGTGTTTATTCCTGCTTCTAAACGAAAAATTGATTCAATTTAGTATGTTTCCTAAATATTTAATTTGTATTCAAAAAGAAAAAGACTTTTAAAGCATAAAAGGCTTATATTTTCCGCACCAAAATAATAAATAAATAAATTTTTGCGGGGTAGACAATTAATTTTCTATTATTGCAAATACAGAAAACAGTTTAAAAGTAAAAATGAGTAAAAAAATAAAATACACAGTAGAGTATCCGGTGAGATGTTCTCCTGGAATATTGTACGAATTTCTATCAACCTCCTCCGGATTGCAAGAATGGTTTGCTGATAAAGTGGAAGACAGCGACGGTATCTTTAAATTTTCATGGTCAGGTTCTTCTTATTCAGAGGATGCAGAAGTTTTAGAAAAAGAAGAAAATAAATTTATCCGTTTCCATTGGACGGATGCACCGGAAGATGAATACTTTGAATTTAGTATAGAAAAATCAGAAGTCACCAACCAAACCATTCTGATCATAAATGATTTCGCGGAAAAAAAAGAGATCAAAGATCAAAGTCAGTTATGGGAAACCCAGGTTAAAGATCTTTTTCACCGGATAGGAGGAAACTAGATTCTTTTCAATTCCTGAATGATTATCATTATTTTATTTAAATTTGAATTACGTTCATTTCCCGGAAAGATTGATATAATAACGCTTTTCTTAATACATTATTTTAAAGTATTTACTCAATCAACTTCTCTTTTAGGCTGAAAAGAATTTAGATTTATAAAATTTGAGAAGCATAAAAAAGGGTGCATTTCAATACGTCGCATCGTCTCGTTAAAAGTGGTCGGTGGGGACACCACCCACGGCGCGTCGTTCTATAAAACTTATCTAATTGCTAAATAGTACTTTATAAATTCTCCAACCGTGTATACCTGTTTTGGAAAGATGTATTTTTGCGCTCATTCATATTTTACATTGACGATTAGGGGAATCAAACTTCTCAGCAAACTACATGTTTAAAAAACTTGATAAATTAATATTAAAGGCTTTCTTCTGGCCCTTTATGGCCACTTTCTTCATCACTTTATTTGTATTTATGATGCAGATATTGTGGAAGTATATTGATGACCTCGTGGGTAAAGGGCTGGATATTATTACACTCACAGAATTTCTCATTTATGCCAGTGCTACCCTCGTAACCCTGGCTATGCCTATCTCCATCTTGCTTTCCTCCATTATGACCTTCGGAAAGCTGGGTGAAAACTTTGAATTGGTCGCAATCAAGTCCGCGGGTATTTCTCTCCTCCGGTTTATGCGGCCTTTATTTTTTATGGCCGT
>JBBSSE010000051.1:0-11014 GCA_038242375.1 Chitinophagales bacterium | reverse complement strand
GAACGGCTTAGGGATTGAATACCACCCATAACGAGGCCTACTGCTACCGCTATTAAATAAAAATGATATTGCGTCTGCATATTGTAACCGGCTACACAAATGCCAATCCACACAATAACAACGCCTATCAATACTGGAAAATTCCCATAAATCGAGGAGAGCTTCGCCATTAAATGCGCTCCGATTATAGCAACTAACTGAATGATCACGACCGTTAGAATCAGGTTTGTTGAAGGTAGATTCAATACTTTACTACCAAAATTTGTAGCTGCAAGCATCACAGTCTGAACGCCCATATTATAAAAGAAAAAAGCAAACAGAAAGCGTTTTAAGACGGGCATTTTAATTAATGTTTTGAAAACTTTTCTTAATTCAATAAATCCTCCTGAAAAGATATTCTTAGCATGCCCGTTATTATGCTGCGGCTTACTTTTAGGAAGCCTTCTAAAAGTAATTTGAGCAAATCCTATCCACCAAACTCCTACCAGTAAAAACGTCCATCTAACTGCTTCTCCTGCGCTGTGTAAAAACGGAATCTCATTCCAGAAAACCACCAACGCAAAGCCAACCATTTGCATTAAAACGCTCCCGATATAGCCATAGGTAAAGCCCTTGGCACTGATCCGGTCACGGTCTTTTTCTGCGGCTATTTCCGGTAAATAAGAATTGTAGAAGACGAGACTGCTATAAAATCCAAAAGCCGCTACCATCATACAAAGGATACCCCAGCTAAAATTCTCCGGCGTAAAAAAATACAAGCCACTACATGCCAGAGCACCAACTGTACAAAACACCTGCATGAATTTTTTCTTATTTCCCCTGTAATCTGCAATTGAGGACAACATGGGAAGAGTAATTGCAACAATCAGGTAAGTAAATGCAAGAGCATAATTATATAAAGCAGTATTGACAAATGTTCGCCCGAAAAAAACCACCTCTCCATTAAAAGGAGAGGCCATCGTCATTTCTGTATAATAAACAGGAAAAAAAGTGGTCGTAATTACCAGGTTGTACACTGAATTGGCCCAATCATACATCGCCCAACCACGGATTACTTTTTTACTGGCAGTTTGCATCTAATTATTATGAGTGCCCCAATGTAATAAAAAATATAGAAAATAGGAGTTTTAAATTTTTGTCGGGAGCATTTCCATACATTACCTCGCCGCGTTAAAAGTCTGTGCCAGGAACACTGCAGACAGCGTGTCGTCCCGCTTTATGTACACACCTGCACGCGAATTTTTTACGCAACCTTTTTGTTTTAAAAAATTCTTTATAAATAGTTGTATTTCGGTGACACAAGAAAAACCTGTATAAATAGCTTAATGAGGAAACCTGTTTTTTTCTAAGATCAGGGCAATTCTTAATAGTTGTTTAAAAAAAGGACAAATAAATTCATGATCTTAGTCAATATTTTATAGTATAATCCTCATAAATTATGAATTTCATATGTATATATTTGCAGAAGGATTTAATTGATCAAAAAATACATGTTCTTAAAAAGAACCATCCGGAGAGGACGTCGTAGAAAAACGTCGTATAATAAAGAGATCTTCAGAAGATGAAAGAATAAAAAGCATGTATTCATTGGATTGACCTGTTGCTTACCAGTTATCGTTTTTGTGTTAAAAAAAAGGAATCGTTTCGGTACTATATTTTTTTTAAAAATTAAAGATACAAGCATGCACTCTACTCCCAATGAAGTTGTTGAATTCAAGCAGTTACAACAGAATTTCCCCGCACAATATGAATCCTTTTACTTTGACAGGATGTCAAAGGAAACGGTTATTATAATTCCCAGCCTTACACTGGACCGGGAAATATTAATGAAAATAGATGGAATCATTCACTATGAAGAGCGCATGCTTTGCCTTTTAATGCTGTTGCGCAGACCAAATACCCATGTTGTATATGTGACTAGTATGCCTGTTCACAATATTATCATGGATTATTATTTACACCTTCTTCCGGGGATTACCAATTACCATTCCCGTCAGCGCCTGACTACCCTGAGCTGTTTTGATGCTTCTAATAAATCGCTTACACAAAAGGTTTTGGACAGACCGCGATTAATAGAGCGCATCCGTAAAAGCATTCCACAAGATTACACTGCTCACATGGCCTGTTTTAATGTGACCGAAGCAGAACGTTCCCTGGCCGTTAAACTTAATATACCTATTTATGGCTGCGACCCTGACCTGCTTTATCTAGGCACAAAAAGCAACGGGCGGAAAATTTTTAATGACTGCCAAATTAATATGTCGCCGGGATTTGAAGACATTCATTCGGAAGAGGAGATTGTCCATTCTTTGCTAAAGCTGAAAAGTACTTTTCCCACATTAAAAAAAGCAGTGCTAAAGTTAAATGAAGGATTTTCCGGTGAAGGCAATGCCGTATTTTCATTTGAGGGACTTCCAGTGAATGAACAATTGCATAGCCGCATTAAAGACCTTCTTCCAAACCGTTTGCAAATTGTTGCGAATGAATTGACTTATAGGTTATTTATGGATAAATTCCAAGCCATGGGCGGCATTGTGGAAGCATTTATAGATGGAGAAATGAAATCCTCTCCTTCCGTTCAATGCCTCATTGACCCACTCGGAAATGCAAGTGTATTTGCCACACATGACCAGGTTCTGGGCGGCGAAAATGCACAGGTTTTCCTGGGAGCTCATTTTCCGGCGAATTTGGAATATGCCACAGATATTAGTCTTTTAGGAAAAAAAGTGGCCGAAAAATTAAATGACCAGGGAGTGATAGGAAGATTTTCAGTGGACTTTATTTCCGTAAAAGAAAACAACGAATGGAAGCACTTTGCTATCGAGATCAATTTGCGAAAAGGAGGAACTACCCATCCGTACCTCATGTTACAATATTTAACAGAAGGACATTATGATGCTTCGACTGCGATTTATCATTCAGCTATTGGTCAACCCAGGTATTATTTCTCGTCAGATAACCTACAAAGTGACTATTATAAAGGTCTAACTCCCCATGACCTGATAGAAATATCTACTGCCAATGGTCTATTATATGATGGCAGTATACAGCAAGGGGTTATTTTTCACATGATCGGAGCCTTATCTCAATACGGAAAATTAGGAGTTTTATGCATAGGAGCCACACCGGAGATAACCACTTCCCTCTACCATAAAACAGTGGAAGTATTGAACCGGGAAAAGCATACGTAAGAAATAAAAAAAGCAGATTTAGCTTAAAATTCAGATACAGTTTTGTATTTCCCCGCAGGAAAAAATGGTGAAAGCTTCAGGTCAAAAATAAGTAAACGCAGATTGCCTGGAGCCAGGCAGTCCTTGCAAATTATTTTCCAAAAAGATTATCTAAATTCCGCTTTTCCTTTTTTGTGGGCCTCCCCTGTTTACTTTGTCTTTTGCCCGTATTATATACAAAAGCGGAAGATTGAACTGCATCGATATTCTCCGGCGGAGTCAGATCAAGATAATGTTTGATTGCTTCTTCATAGCTTTTGCGTGTGTGTAAAAGAGAAACAACTTCTATAACCCATTTTTTGTCCGGAGTTCTTATTTCATATTTATCGCCAATGTTTACAGCTTTTGCCGGTTTCACATTTGTTTGATCAAATTTCACTTTCCCGCTGTTGCACGCGTCTGTGGCTATCCGGCGGGTTTTGAAGATCCGGATGGACCACAGGTATTTGTCGATTCTTAATTTTTCTTTTTCCTCCATGCCCAAATTTATTCCTAATTTTAAAACTTATAAAATTTCTCACTTGTAAACATACAAAAAATGCGAAGGCAACTTAAAGTCATTTTAATTTTCATCTTCATTTCCCTGATTGCTCCTCCTTCTTTTTCTCAATTTAAAGAAAAAGAAATTAACTGGACCAATGATGGAACCGCCTATCTGGAATTCAGGAATGGGAATATTGTCAGAAATGAGTTGCCGTCAAATAAGCAAACAGTTGTTGTCACGCAGGCACAACTTACTCCCAAAGGTGCTACCGATCCGTTGAACTTTACTATTTATGACTTTTCACCTGACTATAAATCCCTTCTTATTTTTACAAATACTGCGAAGGTTTGGCGGTATAATACACGCGGAGATTACTGGATCTTAAATGCTTCCGGTGAATTATTTCAGTTGGGGAATGATCTTCCTGCCCAATCTTTGATGTATGCGAAACTTTCTCCGGATGGTCAGAGCGCGGCATATGTAAGCGGTCATAATATTTATTCAGAAAATTTACAGACACATAAAATAACTCAACTAACTGTAACAGGTACACGTAAATTGATTAATGGAACTTTTGACTGGGTGTATGAAGAAGAATTCGGTTGCCGGGATGGTTTCAGATGGAGCCCGGACAGCAAGCGGATCGCTTTTTGGGAGGTAGATGCCCGGCAGGTACGTGATTATTATATGTTGAACACAACGGATTCTGCTTATTCGCAAATTATTCCGGTGGAGTATCCCAAAGTTGGGCAACCACCTTCCCCCGTGCGGATTGGCATCATAACTCTGGAGAATAAAAAAATAAACTGGATGAAAATTCCCGGAGATCCGCAACAACATTACGTTCCACGTATGGAGTGGGCAGATAATTCTTCTGAAATTGTTTTGCAGCAACTTAACAGGAAACAAAATGAAAGCAAGCTTTTTTATAGTGATGTGAATACAGGAGCAGCCACGCTTTTTTATACAGAAAATGATAAAGCTTTTATAGATATTAAATCCAGGTGGAATGATGATGACCCGACCGGCTGGGATTGGATCAACGATGGAAAAGAATTTCTCTGGGTTAGTGAGAAGGATGGTTGGCGGGCTATTTATACCATTAGCCGGGATGGTAAAAAAGAAACCCTTGTGACTAATGGGAATTATGATATTTCCAGCATCAAATCAGTCGATGAGAAAAATAAACAGGTTTATTTTATGGCTTCCCCTGATAATCCGACACAACTATACTTGTTCAAAACATCATTGGATGGCAAAAGGAAAGCAGAGGAACTCTCAACTTCCGTTTTAAAAGGAACCCATGATTACAATATTTCTCCCGGGGCTAAATATGCTTTTCATACCTTCTCTAATTATAAAACATTTCCCGCGGCGGAATGGATCTCCATGTCTACCCTAACAGCCTTGGACAAGACCAAAAGCATCACCCGAAATTTACGGGGATATGAAAACACGGATGTATCCTATTTTAAAGTGACAACGGAGGATAATATAACACTGGATGCATGGATGAAGAAACCCGTGAATTTTGATTCCACCAAAAAATATCCAGTCGTTTTTTATGTTTATGGCGAACCGGCATCTTCTACCGTTATCGATAGTTATGGCGGGCACAACAATTTTTTATTTAATGGCGATATGAGCCTCGAAGGATATTTCCAGATTTCTGTAGATAACCGCGGAACACCTTCCTTACGTGGACGAGAATGGCGAAAATCAATCTATGGGCAATTGGGCAGGTTAAATATTCATGACCAGGCCATGGCTGCAAAAAAGATTCTCGAAAAACCCTGGTTTGATAAAGATCGTATAGCGGTTTGGGGCTGGAGCGGTGGCGGATCATCCACGATGAATTTAATGTTTCAACATCCGGAAATATACAAAACGGGTATCGCGATTGCCGCTGTAACGAATTTGCTATTTTACGATAATATTTATGAAGAAAGATACATGGGACTTCCCCAGGATAACATGGAAAATTATGTAAAGGGATCGCCCATCTATTATGCAAAAAATCTACAGGGAAATTTGCTTTTCATTCACGGAACAGGAGATGATAATGTGCAGTATGATAATGCAGAAGTAATGCTGAACGAATTGGTAAAGTATAATAAACAATTTGAGTTTATGGCCTATCCAAATCGTTCGCACAGTTTATCAGAGGGCGAAGGAACCCAGAAACATTTAACGACATTATATTCAGATTATTTAAGAAAGCATTGTGCACCGGGAGCGAAAGCCAGGAATTAGTGGGAAGGATTGATTTAAAAATTCTTTTGCGTGAACACAAATAAATACGGAGAAACTTTTCATTAAATAGTCATATTAAAACAGCCTTTGTATTTCGAAAAGAATCTTTTCGAAATACAAAGGCTGTTTTTTTTATGTAAATATTTCAGAGGAAAATACCCTGAGATCAATTCTTGAAATTCGTGCTTAAAATTCGTGTTTAAAAAAAAACAAATTTCCAACAGTTTATTTCTCATACATACTTTTCAAAATAGATTGTAATTCAGTTACGGAAGCATTCTTTATTTTTTTAGAAGAAAAAATTTCCTCTGCACTTGATCCCTTATCATAAAATGACTGATTAAATTTCGAATCCACGTCTATAGCAGAGCCACTAATACTGATGCCTGCAAATAAGCCTTTACTCCTCGAATAGGAATATACTTCTGCTTCCATTTTATAATCGGTACTGGCCGAGGAGCTCCTTCCTTCCGGTCCTACAGTTACAGATACATCCCCACCTAAGGTGAAACTACCTTTCCCAATGTTTTCAAGGGTTTTCGCATGTTTAAATATTAGGACGAGGTCCACAGACTGGATGCCGGCCTGAAAGCCGATGCTTCCGCCTGTAATGGTGATAAAAACAGGGTTACTCCAGGTGCCATCGGAATGTTTTACCATCGCGATACCTTTTCCTCTTTTTCCTGCTACAACGAAGCCGGCATTAATTAATTTAGGAACGATAATAATTCCCTCTGTTACTTTCAATAACTCCTCCGGAATGTTCTCTTTCATTTTGCTAAAATCCGCGAGTACTTTAACGGAAGCATCAATTTTTTCCTGTTGTTTTTCCTGGGCATAAATTGCCTGAAAAGAGGTGAACATTAAAACAAACAAGATAGCGGCGCGTTGCATATTTTTAAATTTAATTTTATGTAGTTAATGAAATTGAGTTTGCAACATTAATGCCACTTGACCAATTCCCTTCTAAGGCTGACATAAACTTTTCCCATTTTTAGTATTCTAACAAGCTATGGTCTGTTTAAAAATTAGTGTAATTCCTGCCTGAAATTCGTATTTAAACCTGGAGGTTAAATAAAAGATTGGAAATGTCTGTAAATAAAAAAGCCATCCCATAAATGGAACGGCTTTTTTAAAGCTATTTTTAAATAATTGATGTATTATTCAGTAGCAGTTTTGTCCTCAGAAGATTCTTCTGATTGTTGAGGAGCTTCTTCAGTTTCCTGCACAGGTGCAGACTCTTTTACCGGCTCTGATTTCTTTACGAAAACAGGACGACTGGCAACTTTGTCTTTTTTGTGCGTTTCCTGACGTTTAGCAAAATCCTGATCATGTTCTGCACTCCAGTTGGTAAATTTCTCCATAGCGGCTGCTTCATCAAACAGGCCAAGAGAAACACCACGTAACAGATGCTTAAGGTATAATACACCTTTAAAGCTCAGAATACGACGAACAGTATCGGTTGGTTGTGCACCTTTGTGCAGCCATTCCAATGCTTTTTGACGATCAACCTGAATTGTAGCGGGAACAGTCAGAGGATTATAAGATCCTAATTTGGCGATAAATTTGCCATCGCGGGGGCTTCGGGAATCAGCAACTACTATAAAGTAAAATGGTCTCTTTTTCGAGCCATGGCGTTGCAATCTCATTTTAACAGCCATAAAAAATAGAAATTTTTTGGGGTTGTGATTAAATAGGTTTATTAAAAAGGAAAGCGAAGATAGTAAGAACACATTTAAAATACAAAAATAAAAAAGGATTCAAATAAAATTCCCCATTTTTTATGAAATCCCAGACTTTCCGCTGGAATTAAAAAGATTAAATCCATTCTGTGAGAAGGAGTTCAATCTTTTAATAAGCTAATATTCGTTGTGCAGTTAAATTTTCCGATCTGATCCTCATCATCATATTTTCCGAAAAATATTATTTCTTTCCCATACCAGCCATTTTGCCCATTGGCATCTTATTCATGGCTTTCATCATGTTTTTCATTTGGTCAAACTGTTTGATGAATTGATTTAATTCGGCAATATCCTTTCCGCTTCCTTTCGCAATGCGTTGTTTCCGACTTGCATTAATCAGATCAGGATTCGATCTTTCTTCCTTCGTCATTGAATTGATCATTGCTTCAATTCCTTTAAAAGAATCATCATTAATATCTACATCCTTTATTTGTTTACCTATGCCGGGTATCATGCCCATCAGGTCTTTCAGATTTCCCATCTTTTTTATCTGCTGAAGCTGGGTTTTAAAATCTTCAAAATCAAATTGATTTTTCCGGATCTTTTTCTCCAGTTTAGCAGCTTCTACTTCGTCAAATTGCTCCTGTGCTTTTTCTACCAGGCTCACAATATCACCCATGCCTAAAATACGTTGTGCCATCCTTTCGGGATAAAACACATCCAACGTATCCATCTTTTCTCCGCTACTTACAAATTTAATAGGTTTATTGACCGTATATTTAATTGAAATAGCCGCTCCACCTCTTGTATCACCATCCAGTTTGGTTAAAACCACACCGGTATAGTTTAACCGCTGATTAAAGGCTGCTGCTGTATTCACAGCATCCTGACCGGTCATACTATCTACTACAAATAAAATTTCCTGGGGATTGAGTGTTTCTTTAATATTCGCTACCTCCGTCATCATCACTTCATCAATGGCCAAACGACCGGCAGTATCAATTATGACAACATTTTTATTTTTTAATTTTGCTTCTTTTAATGCATTTTGAGCAATGGAAACAACATCTTTATTGTCCGGTTCACTGTAAACATCAACCTTTATTTGTTCACCTAACACCTTTAATTGTTCAATTGCAGCCGGTCTGTAAACGTCCGCTGCAACCAATAAAGGAGATTTTCCTTTTTTAGTTTTAAGATAATTAGCCAGTTTTCCACTAAAGGTGGTTTTACCACTACCTTGTAAACCTGCAATTAATATAATAGTAGGATTGCCGCTTAGATTAAGGTCCGACTCTACGCCTCCCATCAGATCGGTCAATTCATCTTTTACAATTTTTACCATCAATTGACTTGGGCTTATGGCATTTAATACTTTTTCACCAGTCGCCCTCTCCTTGATCGTATCTGTAAATTCTTTGGCTATTTTATAGTTTACGTCTGCATCCACCAAGGCACGCCTGATATCTTTCAGGGTAGAAGCCACATTAATCTCTGTAATTCTTGCTTGTCCTTTTAGATTTTTAAAGGCTCCTTCTAATCTGTCGCTTAACGATTCAAACATATTTTATCAGTTATTTTTTATAAATATTTATTCCGACGAATTAATTGTTCATTCCGGAACATGCAAATTTAATAAAACTGTTCTTAATAGAAGTTTGAGTTTTTATCCTTGATTAAATAATCGATTTATAAAAAAATGAGTCAGATATTTCTTGTGAAATTCTATATTTTCAAAAGCTAGAGATATGAATGAATAAATCTAAAAAGGATCTGGAATTCACTTAGTAAACGAACCTGGAATTTTACTGCTACAACCTACTACCTACAACCTATAATCTTCAACCTATCACTCAACCTCCAGATTTTCCAAATAAAGCTTTCCCTCTTCAGAAACGTAAATGCATAATAATCGTTTAGTGCCGACCATTTCCATTTTCGTTTTAATTAACCCTCTTTTATAAAGCCCGGGCATTGAAGATTTCATTTCTTCAGCTAAAAAAAGTCCGTTACCCTCTAACTCCCTCTCAAGACAATTTTTCAATTTCCGGATCATATCTTCCGTAGGTGGCCTTTTTGAATTCTTCATTTCTAAAAATATTTTAAAATTCAAATCTTTCTAAAGATTCTAATTTAGAACATAACTTTCTGACACTAATTTTCATTTAAGTCTTTTAAAATTAATTAATCAACCTGCCGGAGTTATGCGTAAATATTGTAGGTATAGAAAAATGAACTTAAAAAAATGCATTATTTTGTATTCATGTGTCATATTTCAAGAAAATACAAATCAGGGGCCACCTTTGGAACTAGTTCTTAATAAGGATTTGCGCATGCAAAATGCTGATAATCGCAAAGGATTTTAGTCAGAAAATAAAAGTGGGGAATATTAAACACTTTTTGTCCAACGAATTTTTTATTTTCTGCTGTAATTGTTGTGCCAATAAGTCAATTTAAAAAATCTCTTTAACTATGATAAATTTTTAATTAGCTATACATTTTTTTGAAATGAAAATGAATTAAGTGGATGCCTGTAATTCTTTTTATTGAGAAAGCTGCAGCTTTGATTGAAAGCTTAGTCTTGAACCATCCTTTTATTGATGGAAATAAAGGGACAGGTACTGTGGCGATGATTGCATTTATTGAAGAAGAAGGTTATGTATTTTCAGCAAGGAATGAGGATTTATACAATTTCGTAATCTCCATTGCCACGGGTGAAAGAGCCTTTGATGAAATTGTAAAATGGTTAAAAGACAATACCAATAAGTTATAATTATTCAAATTTCCCCTTTCACTTTAGGCAGGTAATAAAAAAATCCTCAAATCCTGTGACAGCCTTAAAAATGCGATTGCTTCGATTGATTTAGGTGTAAATTTTCGATAAGGATCCCCAGTTTATAATAGTCAAACAGATACAAATTTACATACCCGTTTCTTAGGAGAAATACGATCAACGGTTTAAAGAGGATAAAAGAAATATGGATGAACGCATTCCCTTTTTTTATTTTATTATAAAATTTTAATAAAGAAATACTGTGGATCAATTCCTTGTCATATTCTAAAAACTGTAAAATCTGAACCAGGTTTTTCACACTTTCATTTGTTTTGCAAATGTATTCGGGGTTGGTTTCAATATCTCCATTTAAAACCGGGTTATCAATATGAGTGATGGAAATGTTATTTTTTCTCAATAAAAAACCAAATAAGGTGTCTTCATGACCGTAATTTAGTAGGCGCTCATCGAACCTAATCTCTTTTAAAACATTTTTATTTATAAGAAAATTATTCGTCATAAAGGATCCGTAAGGATTTTGATTTCTGATCGAAGCGGATTTACTTTCTCTGAATGCCCCGTATTTCCAACG
>JBBSSE010000050.1:0-11036 GCA_038242375.1 Chitinophagales bacterium | reverse complement strand
TTGCGTAATTTTTATCAGCAATATTGCCTTTAGCTATAATGTCCTTATAATTATATCCTTTTAGAGTTACTTCTGAAACAATTGCATCAAACATCGCGTTGGCTGTTTCCGGATCGAGTCCTTTTCCCTTTACTTTTATATCCGCCGTAAGGGATCCTAATTCAGGATTTTGAATAAGTGTTCCAACACGGATATTTCTTGCCTTTAGAACCATATTATATGTGGCTCTTTTCTTATCGGTAATATTTCCTAAGGTTCCGGTTATTTTGGCACCTCCAAGGCTTGTGTTTATGTTAAGGTCGGTATAAAAGCTGCTCATACTTCCCCTGAAAACACCTGATGCATTTATATTTTGTGGTAAGGTAATATTAGCCGGAATGGTATTTTTAGGAACGAGCGCAAGGATATCTTTCTGCGATGTCTGAAACTTATTTATTCTTAAATCTGCATATATTTTATCCGTTTCAGGAAGTCCTTTCACAATCCCATTCACATTAATATCTGTTCCATTTAATCCACGTAGCATTACCTTTTGTAAATTCAGGTTATCTACCTTTCCTGTAATGCGCGCATCTACATACAATGTAGCATTGGCTGGTAATTGCGACGCCATGGAAGGCATAAATGAATTGATGTCTTTTACAGAAATTTTGCTTCCTGAGAGATCGATATCCAATCCAAGCACGCCTGGATTTTTCTTCATTGCTTCCATGGAAGGGTAGGAGATGATTGCCGAATTTTTTAAGATAGTTCCCGGGGTTTCTATGTAGAGGTCTTTCAGGGAAACTCCTGTAGGATTCATTTCAAAATCAGTTTGTAATTTATTCAGAACAAAACCACTGGTATCTTTTAAACTACCTGAATGCACATTGGCAATAATGGTATCTGAATTATAGCGGATATCTGTCGCATTAAAATTAAAATCTGTCAGGTTTAAATGAGCGAAATCCATTCCGGAGGGAGCTCGTGGCGCAGATACATCATCATATTTAATGCTGCTCTTGTTTATAACTAATTTACCGGCAATGATCTTGAAAGAAGGTGTTTTTACTGCGATAACGGTATCTTTTGCACTCTCTACGGGAGCTGCCGATTGGGTTTGTATGGCAATGGCAGAATTATCTAATTTGGCATCTCTTAGAGTAATAATACTGTTTTTTAAATCCAATGTTTCAGGGTGTATTTCCATATCTCCAATCTTAAAGGAGGAGTAAAGTTTTGAAGGCTCACTCTTGAAAACAATATCGATATCAGATAATTTTATGGACTTGTTTAATAGTTGTAGAAAATGATCGCTTTGAGAGGCTGCTTCTGCCACAACTTTTTCTACAGATTTTTCCAGCGGTTCCAATTGGTAATAATATCCTTTGATCCCTTTTAAGGTTATGGAAGGAACATCAAATAATAAATGGTCCAGGTCAAATTTGTCAATTTTTCCATCAAGAAGACCAATATTAATATTCATATCATTCCCGGAATAGGGATCATTATAAATAACGTGGGAATTTTTTACCACAATGCGATCTATATCAATCTTAAGTGTCGATGAATCCT
Source organism: Chitinophagales bacterium (assembly GCA_038242375.1). Lineage (GTDB taxonomy): Bacteria > Bacteroidota > Bacteroidia > Chitinophagales > Chitinophagaceae > Ginsengibacter. The sequence continues at coordinate 9,482 of JBBSSE010000050.1, read as the reverse complement.
GTGTTGCAGGTTCCTTTGTGTTTTTACTTGCAAAAGCATCCACAATAAATTGAAAATTGAAGACCGAGTCGGGTGGGAGCCGCTTAACTTTTCCAACAATACCATCGAGATAAATTTCTTCAATCTCAACATTACTTTTAAGAAGCTGAAACATTTTCAGATTTACTCTAAGTTCTTTTCCGTAAAGTAGTGTATCCTTTGACTGGTCTTCAAAAAAGACGTTTTGCAGAGATACATCTGTCGGGAATTTTATGTCCAGTTTTCCGATCTCTACACGGGTTTTTAACTTGCCTTGCAGGAAAGTAACTACTTTTTTACGTCCAAAATTCTGCACCGATGGTAATTGTATCAGGAGTAAAACCACTATCACTAAAAATATAACTGAGCCTAATATCCAGGCGAATATTCGCAGCAGTTTTGAAACAAGCGTTCTTTTCTTTTTTAATGGTTTTTTTTGAGTCGATTCCATATTTTTCATCTAAGTGATAAACAAAACAAATTACACACCAATATTTTTGTATTTTTTGTACTCTAAAAGTTTAAACACGAATTTTAGGCACGAATTACACGAATTTTATAAACTGACCGCAGTCCTGGAAGCAAATCGTTCAGGTGGCTGAAAAGCAAGCGTCCCGGCCAGCATTACGACTTCAAAGTTATTCTGCTCAAAACACAGGTTGTGGCTTGTTGGAATACTAAAAGGGATTTTATCTGGCCACTTTCTTAACAGGTTTTCTGTAATTCCAGGGTGCTATCGGATCTTTCATTTTCCATAACCCAATCTTTTTCTTCCTCGCTGCTTCTTCTGCCTCGGCTAATTTTTTATCTTTTGAATATTTTTTGAAATGCCAGGCATATCCATTTTTAACCATTTTTAAATTGATCGATTCTTTTTTCACATAAACGTCCGCGATGATTCTTTTCCACCTGTCTGTACCGTGCGAAACGAGGAGGACATTTTTACCAAAAATATACTGACTCAATGCATCCTTGCAAACCTGGTAATAATCCTGTTTACGTTCCGGACAATCTATTCCATTCAGACGAATCCTTATTTTAACGGTATCCTCCGTTAACAAATCAAACGTGTCACCATCAACGATCTTTATCACTTTGCCGGTTATTTTTTGCGGGATTTTTTGGGCAATTATTGAAGAGGGAAAAGAAAATAATATCAGGAAGAAAAGCAGGAATTGTTTCATTTTTTATGGCATGTATTCAATCAAATTAAAGGATCAAATATACCGGATAGAGTTCAGAGTTCGGAGTTCGGAGTTCAGAGTTCGGAGTTCGGAGTTCGGAGTTCAGAGTTCGGAGTTTGGAGTTCGGAGTTTGGAGTTCGGAGATTCAGAGTTCAGAGTTCGGAGTTCGGAGTTCGGAGTTCAGAGTTCAGAGTTCAGAGTTCGGAGTTCGCAGTTCAGAGTTTGGAGGTCAGAGTTCGGAGTTCAGAGTTCGGAGTTTGGAGTTCGGAGTTTCAGAGTTCGGAGTTTTCATTGCGAAGCTTTCAACGCTGAAGCTTTCAACGCCGAAGGCATTCAACACGAAGTATTCAACACGCAGTATTCAGCACGAAGTATTCAACACGAAGTATTCAACACGCAGTATTCAGCACGAAGTATTCAACACGCAGTATTCAGCACGAAGTATTCAACACGCAGTATTCAACACGCAGTATTCAACACGCAGTATTCAACACGCAGCTTTCAACACGCAGTATTCAACGTGAAACATTCAACGCGAAGCAATCACACTGTATTCAACACGAATTTATTTACTTTTGCGCCATGGAAATAAAATTTTCTCCAGCGGAGACAAGTATTTTTAAAAAGATTGGGGAGGCAGCAAGTGAATCAGGTATTCCTGTGTACGTGATCGGAGGTTTTGTTCGTGACAAAATTTTGGGAACGCCGGATAAGGATATTGATGTTGTTTGTCTGGGAGATGGGATTGAGCTGGCTGCAAAAACAGCCGAAAAGTTTTCACCAAAACCACATGTTAGTTTTTTTAAAAACTTTGGAACTGCACAGATAAAAATAAAAGATCCGAAAGATGAGACCTTTTATGAGATTGAGTTTGTTGGCGCGCGCAAAGAAAGTTACCAACATCATAGCCGCAAACCGGACGTGCTTCCGGGTAGTTTTGAGGAAGACAGGATGCGGCGAGATTTTACCATAAATACGCTGGCCATCAGTTTAAATAAAGAAGACTTTGGTGCCTTGATAGACCCATTGAATGGCCTGGAAGATATCGCCCAAAAAATAATCAGAACTCCCTTACCACCGGATCAAACCTTTATTGATGATCCCCTAAGAATGATGCGGGCTATCAGGTTCGCTGCAAGACTGAACTTTGACATACATCCGGAAACTTTTGAATCCATTAAACGGAATGCGCAACGAATAAAGATCGTGAGCGGTGAAAGAATCATTGATGAGGTGAATAAGATTGTGATGACTAAAAAACCATCTATCGGCTTTCTTTTGCTGTATAATAGTGGTTTATTAAATATAATTTTTCCTCAAATGGTGGCTCTGGCCGGAGCGGAATATATTGATGGGAAAGGGCATAAAGATAATTTCTACCACACTTTGCAGGTATTGGATAATATTGCGCCAAACACAGATGATCTCTGGCTTCGTTGGGCTGCTATCCTGCACGATATTGCCAAACCTGCCACGAAGCGATTTGAAGAAGGGCATGGATGGACGTTTCATGGGCATGAAGTCATCGGCGGCAGGTTGGTTCCCAAAATATTTACCCAGTTAAAATTGCCGCTACATGAGAAAATGAGGTTTGTAAAGAAAATGGTGGAAATGCATTTGCGCCCGATAGGTCTTACTAAAGAAAACATAACAGATTCGGCTATCCGAAGATTATTATTTGACGCAGGTGATGATATTGAAAACCTGATGACACTTTGTAAGGCGGATATTACTTCAAAAAATAAACAGAAAGTACAAAAATACCTGGCTAATTTTGAATTGGTAGAAAAGCGTTTGAAAGAGGTGGAAGAAACAGATCAGCTCCGTAACTGGCAACCTCCTATAACGGGTGAAATTATTATGAAAGAGTTTAATTTGCCTCCGGGCAGGGAAGTTGGTGAAATTAAGAATGCCGTCCGGGAAGCAATTTTAGATGGGGTAATTCCAAATAAATATGAGGAAGCATTTGAGTATATGAAAAAGATAGCAAAGGAAAAGGGGGTCGGCTAAGGAACATCTTTGGGCCCAAAGCTGATCGCTCAAAGCTGTAAGCTTTAACTAATTGCAATCTCATAGGGATACCTTAAATTTGCCCTATGGCTATTTTAAAATTCAGAATTTATTGGGATGAAGATGATAGTGTTTACAGAGATGTGGTGATAAAACATACACAAAACTTTGCGGATCTGCATCATGTTATTTTGAAATCCTTTGAGTTTGACAACAAACACCAGGCTACTTTTTACAGGAGCAATGACCGGTTACAACGTGGGAAAGAAATATCTGTAGAAAAATATGGGGATAAGGAATATAAAGCTGAACCGCTCATCATGACGGAAACTTCGATCGGAACTGAAATAAAGGATCCCAATCAGAAGTTTATTTATGTATATGATTTTCATAAGCACTGGACTTTTTTGGTCGAGTTAATTAATATAAACAAAGAAGAAAATCCATCTTTAGATTATCCTTCCTGCCAACGTTCTGAGGGCTTTGCTCCAAGCCAGTATGGCACAAAAGGGATGATTAATGAAAAACTCACAGAGATAGAAGAGAAATACGATCTCGATACAACGGTACTTCCCGATAATTACACAGAAGAAGGAGAGGAGTCAGATGATCAGGACGGTGATGGAGAAGAGGATGAAGAAATGGGAAATGAATCAGAGGAACTTTAAATAATTTGTTGAGTTCTTTATAAGCTTCTTCAAATTGATATGAATAGAAAAAAATGCCTCATTGTTTGCGGTCCGACTGCTGTTGGGAAAACTGACTTTGCTATTGAGCTTGCCCTCAAACATAATACATCCATCATTTCTGCCGATAGCCGGCAATGTTACAGGGAATTAAATATAGGTGTAGCAAAACCTTCCACGGATCAGTTGGAAAGCGTGCCACATTATTTTATAAACAGCCATTCGATCCAACAAGAGGTCAATGTAAAAGTGTTCGAGACGTATGCTTTAAATGCTGCCTCTAAAATTTTTAAAGGAAATGATATTGCCGTGATGGTTGGTGGAACTGGCCTTTACATCAAAGCATTTGCTGAAGGAATAGATGAAGTGCCGGAAGTCAATAAAGAAATCCGCGAACAAATATCTGTTCACTATAAAGAAAATGGAATTCAATGGCTCCAGGAGGAATTAAAATTACATGATCCGAAGTTTTATTCCGAAGGAGAAATGGAAAATCCACAAAGAATGCTGCGGGCGCTTGAAGTAAAATTATCTACCGGAAAATCTATTCTTGATTTTCAATCGAATCAGAAAGTAGAACGGGGTTTTGATATTGAATATATCCTGCTTGATTTACCCCGTGAAACTCTTTATCAGCGCATTAATCATCGGGTAGATATTATGATGGGCGAGGGGTTGTTGGAGGAAGTGAAATCCCTGTATTCCTTCCGCTCTTTAAACGCCTTACAAACCGTTGGTTATAGAGAGTTGTTTGATTTTATCGAAGGAAAGCATTCCCTCGAATTTGCCATAGAAGAAATCAAAAAAAATACCAGGCGATATGCCAAGAGGCAGATGACCTGGTTTAAGAAGTTTGCGGGGAATTAGGTAGTAGGTTGTAGGTAGTTGGTTGTAGGTAGTTGGTTGTGGGTGTTAGGTTGTAAGAATGAGTTTTGATTCAGTAGCCTTCAACTACTAACTACAAACTCCTAACTACAAACTACAAACTCCTAACTCCTAATAACTCCTAACTTTTATATCTTAATCCCAAAACTCATTACAATATTCCCATTATTATTTTTTAGAAATGCTGCCTGGTTAAGGCTTTTATCATCCAGAAGGTATGGGTAGTTAACGTCTTTATTTATTGAGTGAACATAAGTAAGATCCACAAAGAAGCCTTTATTTCTGTAACCAAGACCACCACTAACTTTCATGAGGTTGGCTTTTTCAAATTTGTACGGATTGCCGTAATACGCTCCACCTAATCTCACCATCCAGGTATTGAATTTCACTTCTCCACCCAATCTCACATTGATAGCATCTTTATAAATATTATCTATGACACCGTTTAGGGATTTGTAATAATCTTTTGTGTCCATATTATTTTCAATAGCCCCAAAGGAAGGATTGGTATAATTCATATATTCTACGTCAGCAGTGATAAATCCTTTCTGGCGTGTAACATCCTGCACTTCGCGGAAAACATAGGAACCACTTACAATAAATTTCCATGGAGTGGAAAGATTGTACTTTGATTGGAGTGGTTCATAATTCGTTGTTGACAAATCTGTACTGCTCTGATGTCTTGCTCCTTTTCCATCCTCTACGTCTGCTGTTACCATGGTCACGTAATTATCAGTGATCTGGAAAAAAGTAGGGGAATGCACGGCAACACCAAATCGCACAAATTCCACGGGTTTGTAAATTATTCCAAGTCTTCCTCCTATACCAACGCCTTTGGATTCAAGCCTTTCCGTTGATTCAAAATAATTGAAACCGTTATTAGGATTGTTGGAAGCATCGGATTCCCTGTATGTTGCATCTCTTGTATAATTCAAAAATGGAACAGCCAGAGAGCCTCCAAAATACCATTTGTCTTTTAAATTAACACCCACTCCAAGGGAAACATCCGTAATACCGCCGGAGGTATTAATAGTATTTTCCTGTAAAAGACCCATTGCCGCATCTGCATGGGTTAAATATCCATCTACATCTCCATTACTGTCGAAAGTTGGATCCACTAAGAAAGTATTTATGGCCAAACTCGCGCCATACGGATAATAAAGGGCTGCTGAATCAGGATTGCGTTCGTTATTATTTATTAATTCTTCTAAATATTTTTCTGAATAGGAAGATTTATTATTTTTTCCTTTATAATAAATGCGGTTATTGAAATCTGCCTGGCGGTTAACTCCAATACCAACGGTTACATTCCGTACATTTTGACTCCGGGAGGGAGATGCAAATAATAATCCCGAAGTATTGATGTTGAATTTATTTGCGCTTGAGGAAGCACCCATTCCAAGATAATCGGATTTTCCATTTATCAATGAAAAGGAGGGTGTAATAACCGCATCACCGGTTTTGAAGAATCCAATTCCTGCCGGATTGATGAATAAGGAAGTGAACTCTCCTCCCAAAGATCCTCCTGCTCCACCTATTGCCTGGTTTCTGGCAGTACCACCGGGGTTATTTGTGTAAGAATATCTCAATGCATCTGCCGGTTCCTGGGCAAACGAAATTGCCACAAAAAAACAGGAAAAGAGGAAGAGGGAAAATGCTTTCATGGTTCAAATAATTTAGTACAGAAAATAAGTCGGTTATGGAGTAAAAAGATCACTCCCGGAAAAGGGTTTAAAAAAGGGACAATATAAATATCATCCCTTTTAATTTTAATTATTTTTAAAGGTTCTAACAGGAGCGCTGCTATTGTTAGTCGCAGGTGGAGGAGTACTTCTAACCGGCGGATCAAACGACCTGGTTGGTGCAGAATTATTATTAGACGGCCTTTCCATGGTTCTGTTATTTTCAGAAGGCTGTGTACTTCTTGTTGGAGGATTGGAAAAAGTTCTTCTGTTTGAAGGGGTACTTCTTCTTGGCTCTGAAGGAGTAAATACTCTCTGAATTACATTACCCACTCCGGTTCTCTCTCTTTGAATTGGAGTAGTAGGTGTTGTCCTGTTATTAAAAGATCTTACAGGTGCGGCAGATCGATTAGGAACTACAGAGCTATTGCCTCTGTTTATTACCGGTGAACCGGATGGAGTATATGCACCGAGGTTAAATTTTCTTGGTCCTGTATTGTTACTACGGGTTGCCCCAACCGGGTAATAATTTCCTGACGGATAAAAACTGTTACCATAATGGGGATAGCTACCATAATATGGATTGTAGCCATAACTTGGATAATACGGATTATAGCTATAATATGGATTATATCCAAAAGGATCATAAAATCCTTTACCATAATTATTAAAAGAATATGGGTTATATCCAAATGAATTGTTCCCGAATGAATTGAATCCAAAAGAATTAAATCCATTGTATCCAAAGGAATTATATGCATAAGGATTGTACCCAAATGGATTGTAACCATAACCTACATCAAAGGTTACCGTACTTCTATATCTGGGATCATTGATCCCACGTCTTATCTCACGCTCTTCAGCGTTGCCATAAGAATTCCGGTCACTTGAATTATTTTTGACTACATATGTTTCTGCTGCTGGTGCGGGTGAGTAATACACATCATCCGGAGTTTGTCCGCTTCGGTAAGCCGTGGAACAGCTTCCTAAAACGACCACCAGACCAACGAGAAGTAAAGATTTTGTTTTCATGGCTTATAAGTTTAAAAATAAATTAAAAATGAAGGTTTACTTTTGCGCCTTGTTTCACTTGTAAATTTAAGCATCTTCTACTATAAAAGAGTGATTAATAAGATGAACGGTTGTTAAAGAATAGCTAAGAAGATACGCAATTTTGAGGAAACAATCACAAAAAACAAACCAATTAAAAAAATCGATAAATAAAAGAATTGCGATGAGTAAAGTAATTACGGGCAGGGAAGAGGATTATTCACAATGGTATAATGATCTGATCATAAAAGCCGGTCTGGCAGATTATAGTGCTGTAAGGGGTTGTATGGTCATTAAGCCTTATGGTTTTGCCCTGTGGGAAAATATGCGGGATCAACTTGATAAAAGATTTAAAGAAACAGGTCATCAGAATGCCTATTTCCCTTTATTTATTCCAAAAAGTTTTTTGAGTAAAGAAGCAGCGCATGTGGAAGGTTTTGCCAAAGAATGTGCGGTGGTTACTCATTACAGGTTAAAAAATGATCCCGATGGAAAAGGAATCATCGTAGATCCCGAGGCGAAGCTGGAGGAAGAATTAATTGTGCGTCCAACATCTGAAACAATTATCTGGAACACATATAAAACATGGATTCAGTCTTACCGGGATTTGCCGCTACTTATAAATCAGTGGGCAAATGTAGTAAGATGGGAAATGCGTACACGTTTATTTTTACGCACAACTGAATTTTTATGGCAGGAAGGGCATACCGCTCACGCCACCGCGCACGAAGCAATTGACGAAACGATTCAGATGCTGAATATATATGCGGAATTTGCTGAAGAGTGGATGGCGATGCCGGTTATTAAAGGTGTGAAAAGTGTCAACGAGCGGTTTGCGGGCGCAGTAGATACCTATTGTATAGAAGCGTTAATGCAGGACGGTAAAGCGCTGCAGGCAGGAACTTCCCATTTTCTGGGTCAAAATTTTGCCAAAGCATTTGATGTGAAATTTAGTGATAAAGAAAACAAACTGGATTATGTATGGGCTACAAGCTGGGGTGTTAGTACCCGTCTCATAGGTGCGCTCGTTATGGCGCATAGTGATGATGACGGCCTTGTACTGCCACCGAAACTTGCACCAATACAGGTAGTAATTGTTCCTATTTATAAAGGGGATGAACAAAAAAGCGCAATTGATGAAAAAGTTCATTCTTTAATGGCTGAACTGAAAGCTTTAGGTATTTCTGTAAAATATGATGATGATGATAGCCGTCGTCCGGGATGGAAATTTGCAGAATATGAAATGAAAGGTGTACCGGTAAGGATTGCGGTTGGCGCACGTGATTTGGAGAAAAATGTCGTGGAAGTTGCAAGGAGAGATAATAAAACCAAAGAAACAATTTCCATAGACGGCCTGGCAGAAAATATTCAGAATTTGTTGAATGATATCCAGGAAAACATTTACAATAAGGCTAAAACCTACCTCGATGGAAATGTTACAAAGGCCGATACCTGGGAAGAATTTTTGAGATTGCTGGATGAAAAGGGTGGATTTATTTCGGCTCATTGGGATGGAACAGCAGAAACGGAAGAGAAAATAAAAGAACTTTCAAAAGCGACCATTCGTTGTATTCCTTTAAATAATCCAAAGGAAGATGGAAAATGTATCCTGACAGGAAATCCAAGTATTGAACGGGTTTTATTTGCGAGAGCTTATTAAGAAGGGTTTGAGAGCTTTGAGCTGTGAGCCATGAACTTTCAGCTACGAACTTTGAGCTCGAGGCTATGGGCAAAGTTGGCAGAGTTTCTATAAAAAGTGAGTTGATCTTTTTCGATGTGTTAAATAGGGCTTCATCCTATTTTGATATTGCGCTCTTTCAGGGTTTGATGTTGAGAAGTTTCTGAATCACTGAAAAGTAGAACATTTTTTAGGTTAGTCCTAAAATATGACCAGCCCTGAGATGGCGTAATATGCTAACGAAGGGTGAAGCCCTTCGAATATGGGTGAAGCCCTTCGAGTGGATGCT
>JBBSSE010000049.1:0-11147 GCA_038242375.1 Chitinophagales bacterium | reverse complement strand
GTAGCCCACAGCTTCGCCTTCGGATTCCAGATGGCAACGAAACGGATTCCATATTTATACAGGAATAGAAATAAATTATAAAATAATATCAAGCTGGAGATTTAGAGTTCAATGCAAATCTAAAGAGGAAAGTTCGGAGTTCAAAGTTCGAAGTTCGGAGTTCGTAATTCGTAGTTCGGAGTTCGTAGTTCGTAGTTCGTTCCTAGTTCGTAGTTTGGAGCTCGTTCGTTGTTCGTAGTTCGTTTGTAGTTCGTAGTTCGGCGGTCGCGACGCTTGTCTTTTGGCAGCATGTCCTGTTTTTCGCGAAAACCCCGAGGTATTTGCACACTTATAATCTATCCTCTCGTTTCGTCATCTGCAGAGCACTTTTCATATCCATTAATTATGCAAATCCTTACGTGCTAAAGAATCTCAACTCAATACGTATTAATAATGTGTAACGGAGCAAATCCGAACTTCCTTTCGGCATCGACCTATTCAATCGAAATTCCGGTCGGAAGATTTTTGAGGCTCCAATCTCAAAAAAAAAATAAAACCATGATACATGTTGTTTTAAATAGATGACTGTTTTCACATTTCCTTTCCCGACAATCCTTATCTTTGCCGCCGTTAAAAAAAAGTGTATATGAGGCCTTTACAGATGGTTGATTTAAAGCAGCAATATCTTCATATTAAAGATGAGGTGGATGCGGGCATTGCAAATGTGCTGGAAACGGCGCAGTTTATCGGAGGTCCGCAGGTGGAAAGTTTTGGGGAAAGTCTGGCGGAATACCTCGGTGTGAAGCATGTAATTCCTTGTGCGAACGGTACGGATGCATTACAAATTGCTATGATGGCCCTTGGGCTGCAACCGGGTGATGAAGTGATCACACCATCCTTTACTTATGTAGCTACAACGGAAGTGATTGCTCTTTTAAGATTGAAACCAGTGTTTGTAGAAGTCGACACAAAAACATTTTGCATAGACCCGGATGCGGTGAGAGCGGCGATTACTCCTAAAACGAAAGCGATCGTACCCGTACATTTATATGGTCATTCTGCCGATATGGACCAGATAATGGACATCGCAAGAGAACATAATTTATTTGTAATTGAAGATAATGCACAAGCCATAGGTGGCGATTATACATTTAAAGATGGAAGAACGGTTAAAACTGGTTCTATCGGAAATGTAGGCTGTACTTCCTTTTTCCCGAGTAAAAATTTGGGTTGTTATGGTGATGGCGGTGCCATGTTTACCAATGACGATGAACTTGCGGTGAAATTAAAGATGATTGCCAATCATGGTCAGAGTAAAAGATACTACCATGATATGGTTGGTTGCAATTCCAGGTTGGATGCGATGCAGGCTGCTGTGTTAAATGTAAAACTTCCATTATTGGATCAGTATATCGATGCCAGAAGAAAGGCAGCTGATTTTTATGACAAAGCTTTTGCAGGAAATGAAAAAATAACAACCCCATTCAGGGCAGATAATTGTAAACATGTTTTTCATCAATACACGTTAATCCTTCATAATGTAGACAGGGATGCGCTTTCCGCATTTTTAGCTGAGAATAATGTCCCTTCTATGATCTATTATCCGGTTCCTGCCCATAAGCAGGAAATGTTCGCTTCTTTTGGCGGAGCAGATTTTAACCTGGAAAAAACGGATTGGTTGACACATCGTGTTTTATCGCTCCCGATTCACACAGAATTGGATGAAGAGCAACAAACATTTATAGTGGAAAAAGTGCTGGAATTTGTAAATAAATGAATTGGGGAAAATGATTATGGAGGAAATGGCTAATCTGAAATTAAACTGGCAATAAAGTTGCTAATGCAGATAACCAATATTCATCTTTAGGTAAAACGAAATAGAAGTTAAGAGCAACGCCCGAAGCATCAAACAAAAAAATAAACAACGAATTATGCAGGATATCAATCAGGAAGTTAAATGGGAAAGGCCTTACCGCATTCTTATAACAGGTGCAGCAGGTTTTTTAGGTTCTCATCTTTGCGACAGGTTCATTAAAGAAGGCATGGACGTCATCGGAATGGATAATCTCATTACCGGTGATTTAAAAAATATCGAACATCTTTTTAAGTTGCAGAATTTTGAATTTTATCATCATGATGTATCGAAATTTATTCATGTACCCGGTCATCTTGATTATATTTTACATTTTGCTTCTCCTGCAAGTCCGATAGATTATTTAAAGATTCCTATTCAAACATTGAAAGTTGGTTCTTTAGGGACACACAATTGCCTTGGATTGGCCTTGAATAAAAAGGCACGTATCCTCGTGGCCTCCACCAGTGAGGTTTATGGCGATCCTTTGGTACATCCGCAAAATGAAAATTATTGGGGTAATGTAAATCCAATCGGACCACGTGGCGTGTACGATGAAGCGAAGCGGTTCCAGGAAGCTATTACAACAGCCTACCATACATTCCATCATTTGGAAACGCGGATAGTGAGGATATTTAATACTTATGGACCAAGAATGCGGCTCAATGACGGAAGAGCGCTTCCTGCATTTATTGGACAAGCTTTGCGTGGGGAAGATTTGACTGTATTTGGAGACGGAAGCCAGACAAGAAGTTTCTGCTATGTGGATGATCTGATAGAAGGTATTTCCCGGTTATTGATGAGTGATTATTCTATGCCTGTAAATATTGGAAATCCGGACCAGATTACACTAAAGGAATTTGCCGAGGAAATCATCAGGCTGACGGGTACGAAACAAAAAATAGTTTATAAGCCTTTACCACAGGATGATCCAAAGCAAAGACAACCGGATATTAGTCTTGCAAAAAAATTATTAAACTGGGAGCCCACTGTAAACCGGGCGGAAGGATTAAAAATTACGTACGAGTATTTTAAATCATTACCCCAGGATGAACTATACAAATTACCAAAGGAATTTATCCGTAGAGAATCCCTTTACAATAAATAAATAAAAATAAATAATCAAACGTGAAATTCGTTAAACAATATCAATAATAAAAAAAACAAAATGTACCAGCAGTTAGTTGATAAAAAAAAGAAGCTTGCCGTAATTGGTTTGGGCTATGTAGGACTTCCAATCGCCCTGGAATTTGCGAAGAAAATTTCAGTTATAGGATTTGACATTAATGATGAGAGAGTAGAAATGATGAATAATGCAGTGGATCCAAGCAATGAGCTTGAGGCTTCAGCATTTGAAAACACAGATATTGAGTTTACCAGTTCGATTGAGAAATTAAAAGAAGCAGATTTTTATATTGTTGCAGTACCAACTCCGGTAGATAAACACAATGTTCCCAATTTAACGCCGATTCAAAAAGCGAGTGAAACTATTGGAAAAGTGATTAAGAAAGGAGATTATGTAGTTTTTGAAAGTACTGTTTACCCTGGTTGTACGGAAGGTGATTGTCTGCCCATTATTGAAAAATTATCCGGTCTTAAAATGACAGAGGATTTTAAATTAGGCTATTCTCCGGAAAGAATTAATCCGGGAGATAAGGAGCATACATTGTCGAATATTGTAAAAGTAGTGAGCGGATGCGATGATGAAAGTCTGGATACAATCGCGAAGGTGTATGAGTTAGTGGTACACGTAGGCGTGCACAGAGCTTCAAGTATTAAGGTAGCAGAAGCCGCCAAGATCATTGAAAACACTCAGCGTGATTTGAATATCGCTTTAATGAATGAATTGTCCATCATTTTTGATCGCATGGATATAAACACTTTTGAAGTGTTGGAAGCTGCAGGAACCAAATGGAACTTTTTAAGATTCCAACCGGGTTTAGTTGGCGGACATTGTATCGGTGTGGATCCATACTACCTCACGTACAAATCAAGTAAATTGGGTTATGACCCACAGGTAATTTTAGCAGGTAGAAACATAAACGATGGCATGGCAGCACATGTGGCCAAAAAAGTTATTCAGCATATCATCCATATAAACGGTGATGTGAGAAATGCAAAGGTTTTAGTGATGGGAGCTACTTTTAAAGAAAATGTAAGCGATATCCGTAACTCTAAAGTCGCTGATGTGATTAAGGAATTACAAAGTTATTCTTTAAATGTTCATGTAACAGATCCACATGCAGATAGCAAACAACTTCAGGAAGAATATGGTTTTGGTTTAACGAAAGACCTTGCAGATAATTATGATGCAGTTATTGTAGCTGTACCTCATAATGATTACATCGATATGGATAATGAAGCATTTTGCAATATCACTAAAGAGGGTGCAATGGTAGCAGATCTGAAAGGAATTTTCCGCAACAAGGTGGCTGATAGAAAATATTGGAGTCTTTAAAAACATACAATGAATAATAATTTCCATACAAAAGATTTAAGTAACCATTCCTTTTTGGTTACTGGTGGTGCAGGTTTTATTGGGGGCCATATCGCTGAATATTTATTGAGAAATAACGCAGGAAAAGTGCGTGTTTTAGATAATTTGGCCAATGGTTTTCAGTCGAACTTAGATGTATTGAGAGCCTATAATGGATTCGAATTCATTGAAGGCGATATCCGTAATATTGATACCTGCAACAAAGCTTGTGAAGGAATAGACTATGTGAGCCACCAGGCTGCGCTTGGTTCTGTTCCCCGTTCAATCAAAGACCCGTCCACAAGTAATGACGTGAATGTAGGTGGTTTTGTAAACATTTTAAAAGCAGCTGTAGATAATAATATAAAGCAATTTGTGTATGCCTCGTCTTCATCCGTGTATGGAGATGAGCCTACACTGCCTAAAATTGAAAGCAGAGTCGGTAATTGTTTATCGCCCTATGCCGTAAGTAAAAAGGCGGATGAAATGTATGCAGATGTGTTTGCAAAATCCTATGGTATTCCCGTGTTAGGTTTCAGGTATTTTAATATTTTTGGTCCCCGTCAGGATCCTGATGGCCCATATGCTGCCGTGATTCCTTTATTTGTAAAAGCGATCATGAATAATACATCCGCTTTTATCAATGGGGATGGAGAGCAAACAAGAGATTTTACCTATGTGGAAAATGCAGTGCAGGTGAATGTGAAAGGAATGCTTTCCGAAAATGAGGATGCAAAAAATAAGGTGTATAATGTGGCGGTTGGCGAAAAGTATTCTGTAAACTTTTTGTATAACTTTATCAAAGATCATTTGAATAGTGATGTAGAGCCTACTTATCGTGCTCCACGTGATGGAGATATCCGCAATTCCCTGGCAGATATTTCAAGAGCAAAGGACTTACTTAATTATGAACCAACTACGATGTTTAAAGATGGCTTGATCAAAACAATTGACTTCTTTAAAGATTTATATTCTACACCCAAATAATAATTGACTTTAATAACGTTAATGCATGCCAATTCAAACAACAGATTTTCCAGGGTTGGTTGTATTTCAGCCAAATGTATTTGAAGATAACCGCGGATATTTTTTTGAGAGTTATAATCAAAAAGTTTTCCTCGAAAATGGGATAGATATTTCCTTTGTCCAGGATAACCAGGCACGTTCTTCCTATGGAATTGTGCGTGGGCTGCATTACCAGTTGGATCCATTTGCCCAAATCAAGTTGGTGCGGGTATTAAGTGGACGGATCATAGATGCGGTGGTAGATCTGCGAAAGCATTCTCCTACTTTCGGGAAGGCATATACGATCGAGCTTTCGGCGGAAAATAAAAAGCAATTGCTGGTACCAAAAGGTTTTGCTCATGGCTATTCTGTTATTAGTGAAACAGCGGAGGTATTTTATAAATGCGATACATTCTATAATAAGGAGAGCGAAGGCGGAATTCTTTGGAATGATCCGGCTTTAAATATTGATTGGCAGATTCCCTCTGCGAAAGCCATCATTTCAGAAAAGGATGCGCATCAGCCTCTGTTTGAAAATTGCAGAAATACATTTGTTTATAAAGGTGTCTAAATTTTTTTAAGAATGCATTCAGAAAAAACTGCGCCTGTCATACTTGTTACAGGTGCTAACGGGCAACTGGCCAATGAACTAAAGGAGCTATCCGGAAATTTTCCCGGCTTCATTTTTCTATTTACCTCTAAAGAAGAATTACCTATAGAAGATGAGAATGCTTTAGCAACTTATTTTCAAAATCAGTCTATACAATATTGTATTAATTGCGCTGCTTACACTGCCGTAGATAAAGCAGAATCGGACAGCGAAAAAGCATTTCTGATAAATGCAGAAGCCGTAGGGAAATTGTCTGCAGTTTGCAAAATCCATCAAACAAAATTTATCCATATTTCAACGGATTACGTGTATGATGGAAGCAGAGAAACACCTTTGAGGGAAACCGATGCAACAGGACCATTAAATGTTTATGGAAGTTCAAAATTAAAAGGAGAAGAGCTTGCGCTTCAAAATAATTCCTCTTCGCTTGTCATCCGTACATCCTGGGTTTATTCTTCTTATGGGGCCAATTTTGTAAAAACGATGCTTCGTCTTTTTAAAGAAAAAGAAGAACTGAATATAGTTTCAGACCAGGTTGGTTCTCCAACTTATGCTGCAGATCTTGCGACAGCCATTATGTTATTTATACAAAAGAAGGAAGCTGGTCAGAATTTTTCAGGGATCTATAATTATAGCAATAGCGGGGTTACAAACTGGTATGAATTTGCCTTGGCAATTAAGGAGTTGAGTAATAGTAATTGCAACATACTTCCTACTCTTACTTCTGCTTATGTAACACCTGCTAAAAGGCCACTTTACTCTGTTATGGATACGACTAAAGCGAAAGAGGCTCTTCAGACCAATATCCCTCTTTGGAAAGATAGTTTGAAAAGGTGCTTTGAAAAACTTGTATAGATAGCAGACTTCTTAAACCTCTATAAATACAAAGCCGGCATCTGCCATAGATTTTATATTTTTGTCTTCATTTTTTTTGATATGAATATAGAAGAATTAAGAGATTTTGCACTTTCTCTGAAGGATACAACAGAAGGTTTCCCATTCGGAGAAGATACGCTTGTGTTTAAGGTAAACGCCAAAGTGTTTCTCCTCACATCCTTAACTTCTTCTCCCTTAAATTTTAATGTAAAATGTGATCCTGATGAAGCAATTGAATTGCGGGAGCGATATGCATGCATCTTGCCGGGATTTCATATGAATAAAAAACATTGGAACACCATTCTCGTGGATGGTGCATTGACCAAAAAACAATTGAAACAATTTATAGAAGATTCGTACTGGTTGGTTCTGAAAAAAAGAAACGCTAAAGATTATTAAATACAGTTATGCGGGAACAATTATTCATTTTCAATTATCCATTATCAGCTATCTTGCCGCCTGTATGAAAAAAATTGATTGGTACATACTTAAAAAATTTCTTGTTACCTTTTTCTTCGCCCTGATAGCGCTGACATTTTTGGTGATAATTATTGATTTAAGTGAAAGAACGGATGACTTCGCTAAAACTGGTCTGCCTGCATCTACCATTATTACTCAATATTATTTTGGGTTTATACCACGCATTACCGCGATGCTTTTCCCCTTATTTATTTTTATTGCAGTCATATTTTTTACTTCTAAAATGGCCAGCCGGTCAGAGATTATCGCTATTTTAGGAAGTGGCGTTAGTTTTCGAAGGTTTCTTTTGCCATTCGCCTTTGGTGGTTTATTATTTACAGGTTTATTATGGTGGACCAATCAATTTGTACTTCCTCCGGCCAATGAGAGATGGGCCAATTTTAACTCCAAATACATCGATTTTAATTATGGAGGATATGTAAATACCTCTACGATCAGTAATAAATATTTTAAGCTGGATTCGTTTTCTTATGCCGGAATAAGGTATTATGATACGACGAGCAAGACAGGGTCTAATTTCTTTATTCAGAAGTTTGACAGTACGAATCTTATTTACAATTTACAGGCACAAACTCTTAGCTGGGATACTGCCGCCAGGAAATGGAAACTGGACAGGGTCACAGAAAGAACCATCAAAGGTCTACGGCACACGGTTGTTGAAACTGATTCTAAAATGATGAATTTTAATTTTAAACCCCGGGATTTGCGAAGAGATGATTATATGAAGGATAAACTGACAACTCCTGAATTAACCGAATTTATTCAACTTGAAAAACTTCGAGGTTCTGAAAATGTGAATTCTCTTATCCTCGAAAAACAGAACCGGAATGCTACACCCGTGTCTGTATTTATACTGACCATTATCGGTGCCACCATTGCGTCCCGAAAAATTCGCGGAGGGAGTGGATTTCACCTTGCTTTAGGTGTGCTGATTTGTGTTATCTATATTCTTGTTGGAAGATTTTCTGCCGTGTTTTCTTTAAAAGCAGATTTCAATCCCGTTGTAGCCGCCTGGTTACCAAATGTGGCATTTGGTTTCCTGGCCTGGATTCTATATCGTAAGGCAGCAAAATAAAATGGTCGTTATTTTATAAATTTTTTGTTTATACCTATATTTCTTTTGTTTACCATTTTCTCATAGATTAACTTTAGGGCTCAAGCAATTTTGCAATAGAATCTTAAAAGATTTTCAAAATTTATCTATGGGACTTATCAAAGACAGATTTAAAGCAAAGGCAGATATTCTTGCCGACGAAGTAAAAGAAATTTTAAAAGAGCATGGTGATAAAATTATAGGAGAGGTAAAACTGTCCCAGATTTACCAGGGAATGCGGGGCATTACAGGTTTGGTAACAGAAACATCCCTTCTTGATGCACAGGATGGAATCCGGTTTCGCGGATATTCAATTCCGGATTTACAGAAAATGTTGCCTAAGGCCGAAGGTGGAAATGAACCCCTTCCGGAAGGATTATTTTATTTAATGCTTGTAGGAGAATTGCCAACAGATGCCGATGCACAGCATATGAGCAGTGTATGGCAAAGGAGAAGTCATGTACCGAATTATGTATTCGATACTATTGAAGCGCTCCCTGAAAACTCTCACCCGATGACACAATTTGTGGTGGGGATTATGGCTCTGCAAACAGAAAGTGAATTTGCCCGTAGATATTCTGAAGGCATGAATAAAAAAGATTATTGGGATGCTGTATTTGATGATTCCATGGATCTGATTGCCCGTCTTCCACGAATCGCCGCGTATATCTATCGCCGTAAGTATAAGAACGGAAAGCACATTCAACCAAATGGTCTATTGGATTGGGCCGGAAATTTCGCCCATATGCTTGGGTATAATGATGAAAGTTTCCGTGAATTAATGCGTTTATATATGACGATACATTCCGACCATGAAGGTGGAAATGTATCTGCGCATACGACCCACCTCGTAGGTTCTGCATTAAGTGATCCTTATCTTGCATTTGCCGCGGGTATGAATGGTTTGGCTGGTCCGTTACACGGTCTTGCAAACCAGGAAGTAATTAAGTGGATATTTGAAATGAGGGAATCCATTGGTAGCGATCTTCCTACAAAAGAACAAATTGAGGAGTACGTTAAAAAGACACTTGCTGAAGGAAAAGTCGTTCCGGGATATGGCCATGCGGTGTTACGTAAAACAGATCCACGTTTTGAGGCTCAAATGGAATTTGGTAAAAAGCATATGCCGGATGATCCTTTGGTGCAGACTGTTTGGAATATTTATGAAACAGTTCCACCAATTTTGGGATCCATCGCTAAAATTAAAAATCCATGGCCGAATGTAGATGCGCATAGTGGCGCATTGTTGGTGCATTACGGTATGGTGGAGTATGAATTCTATACTGTTTTATTCGGAGTAGCAAGGTCTTTAGGAGTATTAGCAAGTCTTTGCTGGGATCGGGCATTAAACTTCCCGTTAGAAAGACCGAAATCAGTTTCCAACCGCCTTGTAAAACTTTGGCTGGAAGGAAAAGAAGAAATCTGGGGAGATTAATAAAAAGTTTTCATTTTACATTTTACTCATTATATTTGCCGCCGCTAAGGAAGTCTTTAGCGGCGGCTTTGATTGAATAAATAAAAGGGGGATTAGCTCAGTTGGTAGAGCGTTTGCATGGCATGCAAGAGGTCAGCGGTTCGAGACCGCTATCCTCCACTTTTACAGCCCACTCATTCCGAGTGGGTTTTTTGATTTAATTAAGGGTGTAGAGCCGATGTTGGTGTTAAGCGAAGGCTTTTGTGCGGCTGCTTCATCAACATTAATTTAATAAAATACTCAACTTAATATCAACGGAGAATCCAACAAAATCGTTTTGATTTATGAATTTCGTAACGTTTTAGTTCTGTCTGAAAGAGTAGTTTTAAAAGAAATATTTTAAAATGAAAACTTCAATACTATTTATCCTTGTTTTTTATTGTATAAACTTTTCACTTCAGGCTCAAACTGTCAATGGAATTCAAATAAAAGATTTTGGGGCAGAATATTTGCAAATTACCGAACGTCCCATATCATTAACTGGTACAAGAATTAACCTCCTGATCAATTTTGGTCAACCTGTTAAAGCCATTGGTAATATGGAAAAACTTCTCATGGATAGTACAGGTAAAAAAATAGAGTTTAACTCTATCATAGAGGGACTTAATTTTATGAATGAATATGGCTATGAATTGATTCAGCCCTATGGAACCGAAACGGTTTTCTTTTTAATGAAAAAAAAGAAGAAAGACTAATACTAATTACGGGCTTTTATTCAATCTTTCAACCATTCAACCATTCAACCATTCAACAATTCAACAATTCAACAATTCAGCCATTCAACAATTCAGCCATCCAACCATTCATCAAACCTACCCCTCCTCATAAAAATCATCCAGCGAAGCGAAATAATTTTCATTCCATCCGTCAACAATATCATCATATTCTTCCTCCGGAATATTGGTATGCCTGAGTTCTAAAGAGGTTCCATTTTTATGTGGATGTAATTTAATCGTCACAATAGAAGGTTCTTCCTGGTCAAAATACCATTGCTGCATGATGGATTTGTCTTGTATGAATTCCAGGTTTTTACCGGTAATGCTGCCATCCCAAAGTGAAAACTCACTCCCTTCTTCTGTGGACATCTTTGCCGGTTCTCCCGTCCATAATTGTATCGTAGCAGGATTCGTCAGGGCAAGGTAAACTTCTTCCGGCGGAACCGGTAATGTGTAATATTTTTTAAAATCTTTCATAGTTTATTCTCCGTATAAGGGATATTTTTTTAAAATTTTTCTTTTTAAAATTTTTTCTTTTTCGAAATGGGAAAGTTACGAATGTTACGATAATCATTAAAGGAAATTT
>JBBSSE010000048.1:0-11418 GCA_038242375.1 Chitinophagales bacterium | reverse complement strand
ACCTATTCGCCCACTATTGGCCAATTTTGGTTACAATACAGAACCCGAACCAATAACCAATAGTATTGTTGTAGGACTAAGCCAGCAAATAGGATTAAATAACCGCATACATAAATTACTAGAGGAATATTCAAAGCTGCAAAGCAATTGGGATGATGATGGTGCAGTTGCCCCAAATGAAATGTCCATTTTACAGGCTATATATATTACTACTCTTCTTGAAAGGCATGGCCAGTCGATATTTCATGCTGCCCCAGGCCCGAATGGAGAAATCATGCTTGACATTAGAAATAATAAAAAAACCAGATCTTTAGAACTCATTTTTTACCCAACACGTTCTATTGCTGTGACATTTCCAGAAGATCAAAAACCAGTTCAGCAAAATTTTGAATTGCCTGATTTACCAGGGTATTTAGAATGGTTAAATAAAAAGTAATGTGCGCTATGATCGAAAGAAAATTAGTTGCAAATAATGAATGGCTTTTCAGGCGTGGCTATGCTTCTCCGGAAAAAAAGTATATGAATCCTGATGGTACCGCTACATCAAGGGTATTTAAATTGAGAGAAAGAGATCAAGGAGAATTATCTGTGGATGTTGTTTCTTTAACCACTCCTGAAAAATCTATTGGAGATAAGACAAAGTTCATGCTCTTTAAGATATCAAATAGCGCTATTATCGATATAGAATTGCAAACTTTTCATAGCCCTGAATCAGATGGTAGCAATGTTGCACATGCTGTAATTGTTGGAATGCAGTTAGAAGACGAAATAAAACCAGGTTTATTAGCCAGAAAAAGCTCACGCGTTTACTTGTGAAACAGCACATGACAAATATGATTTTGCCGAAGGAATATCCCCAAAGAATAAAAGTTTACGAATGATGTAGGTTTACCCCCTGAATATTGTTTTAAAAATGACCGATGCCCCCGGATGAAGGCGAATGGAACCGGGATAAAATTATCCGATGAAAAAGGAAAATATACCGGTGACCCGGATACGATTTTGTTGGCGAAGAGGTTTTGGGGATTGAGGGGAATGGGGGAAGGACGGATGATTTTAATAAGGAATTAAGTGTTAGTTGACCAATTGCCACATAAATAATTACAAAAGTATTTTAGTAAATTAGTAAATAACTAATATGTTTTTTGGAAGAGAAGTTGGAGGTGGTTATATTTATGTAGTATGTACAATTTTATGGAAAAACTTTTTGAAATAGAAAATTTATATCAGTTGGACGCACTTGAAATATTTCATTCAAGAGCGAAATCTAAAATCATCCATAAAACTTCTGATATAAAATCTGCAGGAAATGAAATTGAAGAGACAATTAGGAGAATAGTTCGCAGCAAACTTCCTACAAATTTTTATACCACAAACGGCCATATCGTTGACAAGAATCTAAAATCTAGCAATCAGTTTGATATAATTATTGCAGACAATTCTACTTCACCAGTCTTATTTACAACGAATGACAAAACTGACTATATTACCTACGAATCAGTTTATGCAGTAGGTGAAATAAAATCAAGCTATGAAAAATACAAAAATCAAATAGGCGAATTTATTGAGAAATGCAAATATGTTGATACTGAATTAAAAAGAGATTTGACTACACCAGATTATTTCATTGATAATATTAAATTACAATTACCAGATTTCATGAGCCTTCAGAGTGAAGATCAACGTCCATATAAAAATCCTCTTTTCAAGTTTATGATTTTTGTTAATTCTGATAACTTTGACTTAGATGCTCAAAGAAATAAAATCGGAAATTTGTTCACACATAATGACAATAAGTATTTGCCAAATATTATTTGCTTTTTAGACAAAGGAATTTTTGTTTATGGTAAAGTTGAAAATGATAATTTTTCCTCCGTAGAACTATTTCCAGAATTTTTAAGTAAGGACCATAACCTATATAAGTGGTCGTTATGTGAAATGGGTAATGAGGGATTTATATCAGCTTCGAATTTGGCTTTTCTAATGTTTTCAATCACTCATCATTTGAACATTTGCCATTTGCTAAAAGCTAACATACATAATTACTTGGAAAAAATGTTTACTTATAGAAAAGCTTCTTTTTTAGATGTTCAAAAAGTGACACATACTTTTACTTTTACAAAAGAAGATTTAGATACGTAACAGCAAAACAGCAGATAAAATAATCCAAAACTATTTTTAAATTAATAATATATTATTTTAGCAGATAAAATAAGGATTGGTATATTTATGAGTTAGTTGTAATAAACGGCATATTCTCATGAAGGAAGTACTTGATATAAATTTTTATAAAGAAGGTTGCATAATTACAATTGCAAATGCAAAACGATTATTTAAAATCGCAGAGAAATCTGCAGATGAAAATGAATTTAGCATTGCTTGTTCTTTAAATATACTTGCCGCAGAAGAGTCTGTAAAAGCAATTTTCTTAATAATTAAACACAATAATAAAACTAGTGAAATTAATGACTTTGATAAAATGTTTAATA
This sequence comes from Chitinophagales bacterium, assembly GCA_038242375.1. GTDB lineage: Bacteria > Bacteroidota > Bacteroidia > Chitinophagales > Chitinophagaceae > Ginsengibacter. The sequence continues at coordinate 8,929 of JBBSSE010000048.1, read as the reverse complement.
ACCATAAAACGAAGCATAAACAATTGATAAATATTTCATTATTAAATAATGAGTTTATTACTGAATTGTACAATGAGGTGAAATTAGCAGATCATCTATTTAAAATTGGAGACAATCTTCCCGAGCCTGAAAGGACTAAATATAAAAACAGATTCCAGGATTTATACGATGTTCTACAATGGTTTAAAAAACAAGATGCCAATAAACCAAATATTGAAGAGATTAAAAAATGGCTGTTAAACGCAAATTTAGAAAAAAATCGAGGATTTTATGTTGACAAAATCGAAAGTAATTGGCATGACCCAAGTGAATTCACTAAAAAGCAATATCAAAAGGAAAGACTTTATTCACTTTCATTAATTGAGAATGCTGAAAAAGTTGTAGAGCTGATGACAAGTATAGAATAATAAGTATTTAATATGTCAATAACTTAGATAAAAGGAAGCCACGTTTTTTTCAGGCCTTTAAAAGAAAATGAAAAGAAAATTTTGAAAAAAATCTCTTTCATAATATTAGTAATATTATCATTGGCTACCACAAATGATCTTTATGCAGGTAGATGTACTGGTTCAGCAAATTGCAGAGCATGTACAACTTGTAGTTCCTGTAGATACTGCAATTCTGGAGGAGGAAGTTGCGGTGTTTGTGGAGGAGGAAATTCTCGTAAATCTTCTAATAAAAGCAAAAATTGGTGGCCATGGATTGGAGGAATTGGCTTTTTAGGTTATGTTACAATCTTATCTATAGAAAGATATAATCAAAATAAAAAATGACGCGTTTAAACACTTATTAAAATCAAACAGAATTTCTACTATTTGCCGGTAGAAATTTGTTATGATTTTAAGCAAACAAAAAAAATATGATATTTAATAAAAGCCAAAAGATAATTTCCATAGCATACATATGCTGTTTGATATCAATACTATTTTTTCTGACGCCTTACACCTATAATCATGATTATGGCCTTCAAACGAATTTTGGGAATTTTTTTGATATAGAAAGGCCTATTCTGTATTCAAAGTTATTAATTGAGATGGGAGTTCTATCTGTTATTTTCTTTTTAGTTCCTGTCATTTTTAAAAGTAAGCTCTAATTAATTACAGCTTATGAAATTCAAAACTGCAATAGTGCAGAGTCTATAAAAACATTTGACTGAATTCAATAATCTTAACCCATGAACAAGCCCCTCCACCATTTCTTCTCCCAGGATCATCACCGCATTGAAAACCTGTTGGATAAAGCGGCAGCCCAATCGGGAGAAATTAACATGGATTATTATTATCAATTCCGAACCGGCTTATTACGGCATATAAAAATGGAAGAGAAAACCCTTTTTCCGGCAGCAAGGAAAGTAGATCCGTCGGTTATGCAGGAAATTATTCCAAGGTACCGGCTGGAACATGGTGCATTGACTGCATTGATGGTGCCACCGCCTGATGCAGATCTAATAAAAGTGATCCGGCATGTTTTAGAAAAGCACGATATGGCTGAAGAGGAACCGGGAGGATTATATGATGTTTGTGAGGCATTGACCCAGGGGCAGACCGAGGAATTATTAGAACTACTGGCAGAGGTAGAAGAAGTGCCTGTTCATCCGCCTAATCCGGCACCTATTGCCTTAGAATCAGCGAGGCGGCATTGATAAGAGCAGGGTATGATTATGATGAAATTGTTCATTTCTCCAACGGATAATAAAGTGTTTAAACACAAAAAGAAGTTGTGAAGTTCCCGGATATTTCGCCTAATTTAATCAATATGAAAATGGCGAATAAAAATAACAACCTAAATGAAAATATCGAGTATGGAGTGGATTCACGTTACTTGTCCGATGAGGAAAGAAAATCCGAATCTGTAGCCTTAATGCAAGCTCGTTTAGAAAGAATGAGCATTTAACAACAGAACAAATCATCCAGGCAAAACTGATGCAGTTAAAGTTTAAAATGGAAAATTATCTTAAAGAATCAATAGATAATAATCACAATCTATTTACGGGTTTCTTAGAAAGATATATAGATACCATTTATTCAAAACGAAATGATTTTGCCGGGGATATTGATATTACTCCTGTTTACTTAAGTCAGATTATCAATAGGCATCGTGAACCGAATGATGAATTTATACAATATGGACCATTTGTATTTTCGTCCCAAATATTTACTAAATTTGGGACGGAAACAAGATTCACCAACACTTATTAAAGAAATGATCAGTGGTTAAATAAATCGTAATGGAAAGGCCAATAGTTGAAAATAAGATAGCAACAGTACTGAAATCTCTACCAAAAGGTAGCGTTCTTTTCGTAGACGATTTCCTAGACTATGGCAATCCCGAAAGCGTTAAAAAGGCCTTGTTACGTTTAAAAGAAAAGGAAATTCTTGTTCGCTTGGCTCACGGCATTTACTTATACCCTAAAGTTGACAAAGAACTTGGGATTCTATTTCCATCAACTGAAGATATAGCTGAAGCAATTGCAAGGCGCGATAAAGCAAGAATTGTTTCAACAGGAGTTCAGGCTTTAAATAAATTGGGCTTGTCAACCCAAGTTCCAATGAAAGTAGTTTATCTAACAGATGGTGCCACAAGAACCGTTAAAGTAGGCAAGCGAACAATTACTTTTAAAAACGCAAGTCCCAAAAATTTAATGGCAAAAGGTGAAATAAGTGGCCTCATTATACAAGCCCTTAAAACCATGGGTCAATCAAAAGTTAATGATGAAATAATCAAAAAAATTCAAATCCTTCTCGAAAAAGAAAAAACTGAAAATATAATGAATGACGCCAGCCTCGCACCAACCTGGATAAAAAACATATTAATTCAATAAAGCTTATGAATACCCAATGGTTAACATTGTCAAAGGAAAGAAGAATTGAAATTCTTAATCAAGCTACAGAGCTGACAGGTTTGCCATCGGTAGCTATTGAAAAAGACTGGTGGGTAACAATGGCATTGAATGCAACTTTTTCATTGCCGTATAGTAAAAACATAGTTTTCAAAGGCGGAACTTCTTTGAGCAAAGGTTGGAATCTGATAGAACGATTTTCAGAAGATATTGATTTAGCGATTGATAGACATTTTTTTGGTTTTCAAGACGATATAAGTAAAACTCAAATCAAAAATCTAAGGAAACAATCTTGTGAGTTTATATCAACGACGTTCCTGTCCGACTTAACCAAAACACTTACCGGGTGGAAAGTTATTGATGAATGTAATCTCATAGCCCAACCAATAAAAGATTCAGACAAAGACCCACAGGTTATTGAAATTCAGTACAATTCTGTCATTGAAACATCAGAATATTTAGCGCAAAGAGTTTTGATAGAAGTAAGTTCACGTTCATTAATAGAACCAATTGAGGAAAGAAAAATAAACTCAATTTTAAGTGAGAATTTTCCGCAACAAAGCTTTGTAACTGATCCTCTTGCAATACCCACTGTGCTTCCTCAAAGAACATTTTTAGAAAAAGTGTTTTGTTACACGAAGAATTTTCACAGGTTGTTGAAAAAATCCGTATTGGCAGACTTTCAAGACATCTGTATGATCTGGAAAAAATGATGGACACCGAACACGGAATTAGTGCGTTAAAAAACACAAAATTATACAACAGCATTGTTTCACACAGAGAGAAATTTAATCCACTTAGAGGGCTTAACTATGCTAACCATATCCCAGGCAAAATCAACATCATTCCTCCGGACGGTGTAATGAAAAATTACGAAAGAGATTACGGAGCAATGACAAAATTTATGATTTACGGAGAGCCGTTAGAATTTGACAAATTAATGAAAAGGATTCTGGAATTACAGTTAAGAATAAATAAATTAGGACAAGTGTAAAATAAGGCATAGTAGCAATTAGTCCCGCTTTTTCCACCCAAGCGGAAAGCCAATATACAAATCAAAAATTGCAAAAGATCTGCTATCCCAATGCACAATAAATTAAACAAGAACTTAATAAAGACAGTGACTTGAACAACCTATAGGCAGTATGCCAAACACTTCTATCAGATAACTTTCGGAACTGGCTCATATTGGCAATATGAATTATAGTAGGTAGAATCACATTAAAATGTGATTCTACGCTTTCTTCTCCCCCCAACTTTGACCGAATCAACCAAAAATCACATTATATTGTGATTTTAATTACTGAACCAGGAAAGCCAAAAGAATAGGCATAGCTGAAAGCCGCATTAAAAAACTATTAAATCCTTTTTTAGAAAATCAACCCTTTGTGCAAACATTGGTGGCCCGTTCATTTTTGATTGACGCAAACAAGAGAGCTTATTTATTGATGTATAACGCGAGACGAAACTTCCTGAATAAATAGAGGATAGGCAGAAATAACGACTAATTTTAATTATTCTGAATTCGGGGTAATTAAAATGAAAACGGAAGCAAACAAATTTATAATGCCTTTAAAACAACAGGATTACAATTAAAAAAATTACAGGTTTCGCAAACCTCCCCCACCCTCCCGACCCATTAAACACCTACCTTCGCAGAAAAAAAATGCTCTGTATTTTTCACCAATCTACTGATCCTTATTTCAATATAGCAACCGACGAATATATTTTCAAACACATACAGGAAGACTGTTTTATGCTATGGCGGAATGATAATGCTATCATTATCGGCAAACATCAAAATGCACTTTCTGAAATTAATTATGATTACGTAAAAGAAAATAATATCCATGTGGTGCGCAGGCTTTCCGGTGGTGGCGCGGTATATCATGATTTGGGAAATTTGAATTTCTCCTTTACCAAAACAGGAAAAGACAGCAGCCTGATTGATTTTGAAAAATATACTAAACCCATCGTGGATGTTTTGCGCAACGTGGGTGCCAATGCAAAATTTGAAGGCCGGAATGATATCACTATTGACGGGTTAAAGATCTCCGGAAATGCCGAGCATATTTTCAAAAACAAGATTCTGCATCACGGTACTTTATTGTTTTCGTCCCACATGAAAAATGTGAGTGAAGCTCTTAAAATAAACCCGCTAAAATACCAGGATAAAGCGGTAAAATCTGTCGCTAAAAGAGTCACCAATATTTATGATCATCTCTTCACCCCTCTTACAATCGAAGAATTCACGCAAAAAATAATGGATCATGTGGTGGAAACATTTGCTGATTGCAGGTTGTATGAATTCACCCCGGAAGATATCAAGGCGATTGAAAAGATCCGGGACGAAAAATATGCAACGAGGGAATGGAATTATGGCTATTCTCCCAATTACAGTTTCAGGAAGGAAATAAAAACCGCCGGTGGCATGCTGGAAATGAACCTCGATGTAGAAAGTGGCATCATTAAAAAAGTAAAAATATTCGGGGATTTCTTTAATGAGAAAGATATTTCAGAAATTGAACGAGCCCTGGAAAATACACCGCATGAAGAAAACAGTATCCTGCAAAAACTGGGTGAATTTAATATAGGAGAGTATTTTACAAATATGAGGATTGAGGATTTGGTGGAAGCGATGTTTTAAGGAGGTATGAGGTGTCAGGTATTAGGTGTCAGGTTTCAGGTATCAGGTTGTAGCAAAAAGTATATTGGCACTTTCGTATTTTATATTGAAGTTCAAAATTTAAGTCTTTTTCCAAAAACCAAATTATTTAATAGTGGTGCAGATGGTCATGTACATGCGCTTTCGTATATTGTATTGAAACTTTAAATTTTAAACCTAATACCCAATACCTACTACCTATAACCCATTTACCCAACACCTACAACCTTAAACCTAAAACCCATGTCCACATCTATCATTGGAACAATTGTACTTACAGGAATTGTTGTTCTATACATCATTATAAGTTGGAGCAGGAGAACCAGAGCGCGACGATCTGCTTTAAAAAATCAAGAAGAAAATCTTAATAAGTAGGAAAATAAAGTAAATGTCCTGCCACTTACAACCTCTCACCTCATACCTACAACCTATGATCTCATACTTGGCAACGTAATTGTGACTTTTTGTTTAAGAATTCATTACGAACAAATAAAATAAACGCCATGTTTTTTACAGCCTTTGCCATAGGAATTGTCATTCTTGTCCTCATTATATTTTACGTGCGAAGCAGGAAAAAAAATAGTATGAGTAATCAAGAGATCAAAAAAGAAGAAAAAGAGGGCATTATAGATTAGAACAAATTTTAGAAATCTACCTTTTTTTAATTCCATTTTATAGAATAAACTGAACTGAAATCCACATCGGTCCTACAGAAATATATCAATCCCCGGAAATTAATTCACAAATGAGCATTCATTTTCTCCTATCAAATACAGAAATATTTAAAATTCAGATTGTAAAGTATTCTTGTCATTCAGTAAACTTCTCTTTACATTTGTAAAAAATATACAAATGTCAAAAAAATTATTATTCCCGCATTCATTTAAAAAGATTGGCTGGATCTTATTGATTCCTTCCTGCCTGGTAACGATCCTTTTGAGCTTTGGCGTTAAAAGCTTTGAATTGAACACAAAAACCTTTGCCTTTTTTAGCAATGAGTTTTTTGGAGCTCAAGTACGATTTGGCTTAGTGGAAGTAGATCTGCTACCAACAATAATTGGAGTTTGTTTTATTCTTGGTGGCCTTTTCGTTGCTTTTTCAAAAGTCAAAAATGAAGATGAATATATTTCAGAACTGCGTCTGTCCTCCCTATTATGGGCCGTGTATGTCAATTATGCCTTGCTTTTGATTACGTTTATTTTCATATACAACATGTCTTTCCTGATGGTCATGATGTACAATATGTTTACAATTCTGATCATCTTCATAATCCGCTTTCATTTCATTTTGTACAATACATCTAAACAAGGAGCTAATGAAAAATAAACTGAAGGTGGAAAGGGCCGTCGCAAACATAACTCAGGAAGAACTTGCAAAAAAGATCTCGGTAAGCCGGCAAACAATCAATGCCATGGAAAATAATAAATACATCCCCTCTACCCTCCTGTCCTTAAAGATCGCGCGGGTTTTCAACAAACCGGTTGAGGAAATATTTATGCTGGAAGAAGATGATTAAGGAAATATGATTTTTATCCTTTCCTCTTAAAAACCAGTTTCACTTTCTTCCACTCAAAAAATAACGTGATAAAAAAAGCCATAAACACACTTTCTAAAAAAAGTCTGAGCGGACTATCTGATTGTCTTTCAAACCAATGATGCCGGATTAATAGTACTCCAATCCAGAAAATGAGGTAAACCAGGAAAGCCAGAAATAGCTGAACTTTCATCGTTCTGCCCTGGTACCAATGTATCATTTTTCGAAGCATGGTTAATCTAATTTGTGACAGCCTTTATTTCTTCTGAACGCGTATTGATGAAGGCCTGAATAATAAACCCAATCACGATAACTAACAAAGCACCAATCACATTCAGCCATAAGAATGAAATGATTTCCGCATTGTAAATCAGGAAGATGAACACTTCAGAAACGAGGGCGCTAATAAAAATAGCGTTTGCTTTAATGTACTTAAACCAAAACGCCACGAGGAAAATTCCAAGGATCACCCCATAAAAAAGTGAGCCCAAAATATTCACTGTTTCTATCAGGCTATTGCCCAGGTTACCGGCAAACTGTGCTACCAGGATGCAAAATATCCCCCATAAAAAAGTATAGAATTTAGAAATACGGTAATCCATTTGCGGTGTCAAGTCCTTCTTAAAATACCGTTTATGAATATCCACGACCGTACAGGAGGCAAGGGAATTTAGCGCGGCGGCAATACTTCCCCACGCCGCCAGGAAAATGATGGCGATTAATAAGCCGATCAATCCTTTAGGTAAATAATCGATTACAAACCGGAGGAAAATAAAGTTATTATCATTCACGCTTTCTCCTGGTAAAGCTTTTACCAACACGTCTTTGAAATTCGCCTTAATCGTATTTTTCTGCACATTATCATCCGCGGCGACCAATGAATATCGATATTCAAGGTTGCTTAATTCTGTTTTATATTCTGTCTGTTTTGCCCGCTCTACCTGCGATTCATTAAAATAGATGGGCGCCTTATTGAATTGATAAAAAGCAAAGACCAACACGCCCAACATCAGTATCAGGAACTGCATCGGAATTTTCACCATCCCATTCATCAATAATCCTAATTTACTTGACCGGTTATTTTTTGCTGTAAGATAGCGTCCTACCTGGCTTTGATCGGTTCCAAAATAAGAAAGTGCCAGGAAAAATCCACCAATGACGCCGCTCCAGATATTGTATTTATCCTTCCAGTCAAATCCATTTTCCGTCATTCCCGTGGTAATGATATTCATCTTTCCATTGTCACCACCTAATTGTAAAGCATCCATGAAACCTACATTCTCCGGCATCAGTTCTACCACGCAGTAACCCGCCACAAACATTCCAATCATCACAATGACCAACTGGAGCTTCTGCGTATGCGCCACAGCTCTTGCGCCACCCGTAACAGTATAAATGATCAGCAACCCGCCCATGATGACATTGGTGTAGTAAATATTCCATCCCAGTAATGAGCTCAATATCAGGGAAGGCGCATAAATGCTGATGCCTGTAGATAATCCCCGTGAAATCTGGAATAGAAAGGAGGTATAGGTGCGTGTCTTGAGGTCGAACCTGTTTTCGAGGAACTCGTACGCCGTATAAACTTTTAAACGATTAAAAACGGGTACAAAAACAATACAAATAACGATCATGGCCAAGGGCAAACCGAAGTAATATTGCACGAAACGCATCCCATCCGAATAAGCCTGTCCGGGTGCACTCAAAAAAGTAATGGCGCTCGCCTGTGTACCCATGATACTGAGAAGCACAAGATACCAGGGCATATCCCTGTTGCTCAGGAAATATCCATCCAGGTTTTTTGTAGTCCGGCTTTTATAGACCCCATAAATAATGATGATACTCAATGTAGCAATCAGTACCAGCCAATCGGGTAAACTCATATCAGGTT